>CANJWG010000017.1 GCA_947478365.1 Flavobacteriaceae bacterium
ATAAATGTTCTCAAAATCCTCTTGATTAGTTTGTGCAAATGGTTTGTTGACCAAACTTCCGGCATTGTGAATAATGATATCTACTTTTGCCCATGTTTGAGAAAGGAATTTTTCAACAGCAACCAACTCTTCTTCTTTTCCTAAATCAACAGCAAGGCAAGTAATGTTTTCGTTTTCAATTAAAACTTGTGGTGTTTTTCTAGAAATAGCTAGAACATGATGTCCTGCTTTGGCAAATTGCAATGCTAGCTCATAGCCAATTCCTCTAGATGTTCCAGTGATGATGATGTTCTTCTTCATTATTTTTTTTAATGTCGTAAAGATACTAAAAGTAAAGAAATGAAATTAGTCGTTTTAGTATTGAAACTTTTTGGATAATATAAACAAAAAACTCTTTCAGAAGCGAAAGAGTTTAATGAATATATATTAAAACATTTTAAAATAGAGCAACCCCAAATGTGTAAAAAATAGTTAAGAAACCAAACCTCTTGAAATTACAATACGTTGTATTTCTGAAGTTCCTTCATAAATCTGTGTGATTTTAGCATCGCGCATCATTCGTTCTACGTGGTATTCGGCAACATAACCATTCCCACCATGAATTTGGACTGCTTCATTTGCTACTTCCAAAGCAATTTCGGAAGCATATAATTTTGCCATAGCACCTGAGTGTGCAATGTCTTTACCTTCGTCTTTTTCACAAGCGGCTTTCATGATCAATAATTTAGCCGCTGTAATTTTAACATACATATCGGCTAATTTGAAGGCAATAGCTTGATGTTTGAAAATTTCTTTGCCAAATGCTTTTCTTTCATGAGAATATTTCAAGGCCAATTCATATGCTCCTATTGCAATCCCTAAAGCTTGTGATGCAATACCTATTCTTCCGCCATTTAAGACATTCATCGCAAAGTTAAAACCGAAACCATCAGCGCCAATTCTGTTTTCTTTTGGCACTTTCACATCGGTAAACATTAATGAATGTGTATCGCTTCCTCGGATTCCCATTTTCTTTTCTTTTGGACCAATTTCAAATCCTGCCCAACCTTTTTCAACAATAAAAGCGTTGATTCCTTTATGTCCTTTTTCCACATCGGTTTGCGCCATTACTAAATAGGTTGATGCTGAATTTCCATTGGTAATCCAGTTTTTGGTTCCATTCAATAGGTAGTAATCACCCATGTCTTTGGCCGTAGTTTTTTGCGAACTCGCATCACTTCCCGCTTCCGGTTCTGACAAACAAAAAGCTCCGATAACGTCACCTTTTGCTAATGGCACTAAGTATTTCATTTTTTGTTCTTCTGAACAGCATTTTTCCATTCCGGCACATACCAAAGAATTGTTAACCGACATTATAACTGCCGCCGAAGCATCTACTTTGGCAATTTCGGTCATTGCCAATACATAAGAAACACTATCTAATCCAGCACCACCATATTTAGGGTCAACCATCATTCCCATGAAACCTAACTCAGCCATCATTTTTACTTGTTCTGTTGGGAACTTGGAATGTTCGTCTCTTTCAATTACACCAGGCAATAATTCAGTGATAGCAAAATCTCTAGCTGCTTGTTGAATCATTAGTTGTTCTTCGGTTAAATTAAAATCCATAGTTGTGAAGGTTTTTGTTTGTTGTTTCTTTAATTTTGGTGAGCAAAAATAGAATATAAAACTCAAAATTTCAAACGTTTTCGTAAATTTAGCCAATGTTTAAAGAAACTTACAAGGTCATTGGAGTAATGTCTGGAACTTCGTTGGACGGCATTGATTTAGCGCATGTCCATTTTTCAATAGTTGATGGGAAATGGAGCTTCGATATCTATGAAACTGAAACTGTTTCGTATGATAATGATTGGTTGAACAAACTAAAAACTGCTATTGATTTTTCAGAAGACAAACTAATAGAACTAAATAAAGATTATACGGTTCTTTTGTCGAATATTATCAAAAATTTTATCGAAAAACACCAATTGCAAAAACTAGATGCGGTATGTTCGCATGGGCATACGATTCTGCATCAGCCTCAAATTAGTGTTACGCTTCAAATTGGTAATCTTCCCGAAATTGCAAATCATTGTAATCAAACCGTTGTTTGTGATTTCCGTGTCCAGGATATATTGCTTGGCGGACAAGGTGCACCTTTGGTTCCGATTGGAGATCGGATTCTGTTTTCAGAATATGATTTTTGCTTGAATTTAGGTGGCTTTTCAAATGTGTCGTTTGAACAAAATGATACCCGAATTGCTTTTGATATTTCGCCTGTGAATACTGTTTTAAATTTTTATGCCAATAAACTTGGATTTGATTATGATAATAAAGGGCAAATTGCCAGTTCCGGAAAACTCAATTCCGATTTGTTAAATGAATTAAATGCATTGGAATATTACAAAAAACAGTTCCCAAAATCGCTGGGATTTGAATTTGTAAAAGAAACTGTCTTGCCATTGATTGAGCAATATAATATCCCGATTGAAGATAAGTTGAATACTTTAATCGAGCATATTACTTTTCAAATAGCTGTTGCACTTCCAAATAAAAAAGGCAAATTATTAGCAACCGGTGGCGGATCTTACAATGACTTTTTAATTGAACGCTTAAAATTTTGGTTACCACAACTTGAAATAATCATTCCCGATAAAAAAACAATAGAGTTCAAAGAGGCTTTGATTTTTGCGTTGCTTGGTGTTTTAAAACTCCGAAATGAAATCAATGTTTTAGCAAGTGTGACTGGCGCAAAACAAAATCATACTTCGGGTGTTGTTTATTATTCAAGCTAAAAAATAATGCTATCCTGAAAATTCCAATTTATAACTCCTAACTATGATTTACTATATTTGCGCCAAAACTAAATTTACTCAAACTAAAAACATTTCTATCTTTTGGGACAGATTGAACAAAGAAAATGAAAGAATTATTAAAAAAATTTGAAAATAAACCACCCGAAATAATATTCAACTGGAAAGATACCGATACAGATGCCGAAGGTTGGACCGTAATTAATTCGCTTCGTGGCGGTGCTGCCGGCGGTGGAACGAGAATGAGAAAAGGATTGGATATGAACGAAGTGTTATCATTAGCCAAGACAATGGAAGTGAAGTTTTCTGTTTCCGGTCCAGCTATTGGTGGTGCAAAATCGGGTATTAACTTCGACCCGAATGACCCAAGAAAGAAAGGTGTTTTACAACGTTGGTATAAAGCGGTTTCACCACTATTAAAAAGTTATTACGGAACAGGTGGCGATTTGAATGTTGACGAGATTCATGAAGTAATTCCTTTCACCGAAGAATGCGGTGTTTGGCACCCGCAAGAAGGCGTTTTTAATGGGCATTTCAAACCTTCTGAAGCTGATAAAATAAACCGAATTGGGCAATTGCGTCAAGGCGTAATCAAAGTAATTGAAAATCCTAAATTCTCTCCTGATGTATTGCGCAAATATACCGTAGCCGATATGATTACGGGATATGGTGTTGCCGAAGCAGTTCGTCATTATTACCATATTTATGGTGGCGATGTTCAGGGAAAGAAAGCCATTGTACAAGGTTTTGGTAATGTTGGTTCAGCTGCTGCTTTCTATCTTGCCGAAATGGGGGTAAAAATTATTGGCATCATTGATCGTGATGGAGGAATTATCATCGAAGAAGGCTTCAGCTTTGAAGAAATAAAACGATTGTTTTTAAATAAAGACGGTAACAAATTAGTAGCCCAAAATATGATTCCATTTGAAGAAATCAATCAAAAAATATGGACGTTGGGAGCGGATATTTTTACTCCTTGTGCTGCTTCCCGCTTGGTTACCAAAGAGCAAATCGACAATTTAATTAACAATGGTTTAGAAGTAATTTCTTGTGGTGCCAATGTTCCTTTTGCGGATAAAGAAATCTTCTTTGGTAGTATCATGGAAGAAACTGATAGTAAGGTGAGTTTAATTCCTGACTTTATTTCAAATTGTGGAATGGCGAGGGTTTTTGCTTATTTTATGGAGAAAAAAGTACAAATGACCGATGAATCAATATTCTATGATATTTCAGAAACTATTAAAAAGGCGATAGAAAAGGTACATAATTTGAACGTTGACAAAAAAAATATTAGTGCGACTGCTTTTGAAATTGCGCTGAAACAGCTGATATAGTAAAAAATTAAACATCGATTTACACAATATTTAATACATTTATACGTTTTAAAAGTTAGAGTTAATATATAAAATATGGTAATTCCCGTTGGATTAATATCAAGACTTTTAAGTAAAGCTGGTGACAAAGTTGTTGCAGCGCCTGGTTCCGACAGACAAAAATCTATAATTCTTACTGTATTATTCTATTCATTGCTTTTAGTGCTGCTTTTCTTGTTGCGCTTTTGGCCTCCAGCCAATGTAAAACTTATGAGTGGCGGCGGCGGCGGTGGCATCGAGATGAACTTTGGTGACAGCGATTTTGGGATGGGAGATAATTCCAAAAGTGAAGTATTAAATGTTAAAGAAGAAGTAAAAACGATAACTGCAACAACAGTAGACGAAAACATCATTTCTGATGACAATGCCGATGACAATGTAATTGTTCCTAAAAAAGAGGACATTAAAACCAAACCCCTTCCTGTCAAAAAAGATGCAAAACCAGTAGCTCCAAAACCTACGGTTTCTAAAAGTGCTAAAGATGCTTTATCTAATATTTTGGGAAACAAAAATGGTGATGGAAATGATACTAAAGCTGGAAATAAAGGCAATGCAAACGGAAACCTAAATACAAAAGGGTATTATGGTAACGGAAGTGGCAATGGAACCGGAACTGGAAACGGTCCTGGAAATGGACCTGGAAATGGACCTGGCAACGGACCTGGAAATGGTGGCGGCACAGGTTATTCACTTGGGAATAGAAAAGCTCTTAACAAACCACAACCCGAATATACTTGCCAAGAGCAAGGTAGAGTAGCCGTACAAGTTTCTGTAGACAGAAATGGTAATACCATTAGTGTAACAGCTGGTGTTCAAGGAACAACTAATACAGCAAAGTGTTTACTTGAACAAGCTAGAATAGCAGCCATGAATACCAAATGGCAAGCCGACAGTAATGCTCCTGAAAAACAGGTTGGGAAAATCATTTATACCTTTAGTTTGAATTAATTTCATGAAATTTACCACATCCTTTTTTCTGTTTTTGTTCAGTTTTGTTTCATTTTCACAAATAAAAGTTGTGGTTTACAATGAGAAAACAGACACGGGTTACAACGTTTTGGTAGACAATAGCGAATACTGTCCAGTTTCAATTCTTCTTAATCTTGAATTAACAAATTTATCTTCCAGTAATGGAAATGATAAGATTTTTGTTGTTCCTGCCAATACAAAAAAGTTTATTTTGACTTCACTTCAAATTGTTAAGTCAAATACTTCTTTTGGTATGAAATCCAAAACACGGTTTAACTATGGTGATAGTACATTGAGTAACTCTGAAGACTATCCATATTCGTTACCATTTAGAACAGGGAAATCTTTTAAAGTTTTTCAAGGATATAATGGCAATTTTTCACATCAAAATGAAGATTCACTAGATTTCACAATGCCTATTGGCACAGAAGTAGTGGCTGCAAGAGATGGAGTTGTAATTAAAGTGGTAGAAAAAAATAATGGAAACTGTCCAGAACGAAAATGTGCCGAATTCAACAACTATATTATAGTTTATCATAATGATGGCACTTTTGCTAAATATGTTCATCTTAAAATGAATGGTATAATTGTAAAAGAAGGAGATAGTGTAAAAGAAAATGACTTGCTAGGATATAGTGGAAATGTGGGTTGGTCTAGTGGTCCACATCTTCATTTCATGGTCTATTTTCAGCGAATCGAAAAAGTTGAAACAATCAAAACAAAATTTAAAACCAACGATGGCAAATCACTTGAGATGTTAACTGAAAAAACAGAATATTTTAAGAATTATTAAAAATCTATTTTAATGTTATTCTTAATTTCATTGATTCAGAATCATTTTTGCAATTACCAGTTTTCTGCTTTCTTCTTTTTATCCATAAAAACAATAAGGCTTTTATTCAAATCATTAAAAAGTGATTCGTAAGCCGCAGGCACATCATCTTTATATTTTTTTAAGCTTCCATCAGGATTGTAATACTCTGAAAAATCATCAAGATTGTGAACCACAGTATTAATTGAATTAGTTGCTTTTTCGCTTAAGCCAATTGCTTCAAACTTGTATTTTCCGTCTTTGAAAGTAATCGCAATAGTAAAGGTAGCAAATGTGCAAACATTTGATCCTCCCGCCTTACTGCAAAGAAAATTTTGTTTCACGCCTTCCACAACAAGTTTTTCATTTTCTACATAGGAAACCACAACAAAGTTCACTAAGTCTTTTTTAGTATTATCTTTTACCCAAGCTTGTGCTCTAGCATAAGTATCTTTAGCAGAACCCTCATAGTTAGTTACGATAAAATCGGTTAAGCCGTCTTTTGAAAATTTGAATGCGGTGTCTTGTGCAAAAGTTGATGCTGTTATAAAAGCCATCAACAGTAAAGTTTTAAGTTTCATATTTTAACTATTAAATTTTATACTTTTATTTTGGACTTGTAGCTATAACAAACTTCAGTTTGTTCTTAACACCTATTTGAAGTACATCAACCAAGTCTTGGACTTGCATTGTAGCCGAAATTCTAATGATTACCGTTTGTTGCTTTTCAGGATCCATTAATTCAAGTAATCTGGTTTCTAGTTGCTCTAAAAGCACTTCTTCTTTATCAATGAAATATCTTTTTTCTTCGGTTACCGATAACGTGATTAGCTGCTTGTTTGTCTTTTCATTAGTTTTCGATTTTGGCAATGTCATTCGAATAACATTTGGATTTGCCAAAGTCGATATGATTAAGAAAAACAACAACAGGAAAAACATAATGTCGCTCAAAGAAGATGTAGCGACTTCTGCATGAAATCGTTTATTTCGCTTTATGGCCATTTGGTCTTTGAATTATATTTACAAATTCTAATACTTGTTTTTGAATGGATAAAGAAAATGCATCTATTTTCCCATTAAATAAGTGATAGGCGCTATAGGCAATGATACCAACAATCAAACCTGCACCACTACTAATCATTTTTTCATACAATCCACCTGATATATTTCCAATACTAATATCTTCGGTTACCGAAATGCTATAGAAAATTTTAATAACTCCCGAAATAGTTCCGATAAATCCTAGGGTTGGTGCAATACCGGCAATCAATCCTAATTGTCCTAATTTTTTTTCCATATAGCCAATCTCAATATTAGCCGCACGTTCCATATTTGATTCTATTTCTCCAATAGGTCTTCCAGTTGTTAGTACCCCTTCTTTTATGATGGCTCCTTGGGAATTACCACTTCTTTCCGCAGAAGAAACCGCCATTTCGATATTGGCATTATTCAAATGATTGCTAATATCTTTCATCAAATGATTATCGATTTTGGCTGCTTTATGAATATACAAATAGCGCTCAAAAACGAGATAGATGGTATAAAATAACAAAATGGCAATTGGAATAAGGAACAAACCTCCTTTGAAAATAAATTCCAAAACAGAAACTTCATTGGTTAAAGCAGCATTTGCTTTGTCTACTGTTGGAATGGCTTGAGCTAAAGTGTCAGCTTGTACTTGTAAAAACGTGCTTATCATATTTATGTGATTTATTGCAATTTATTCTGAAAATAATTTCAATTTTGTGCTTTAGAATACGCATTACAATATAAACGAAAAAAAACGTATAAAAGTATATTGACCGCCAATTTTTTTCTGAAATTATGAACTATAAAGAGACGCTTGATTGGATGTTTAACAAATTACCGATGTATCAAATACAAGGTGGCAAGGCGTATAGAAAGGACATTACCAATACTGTTTTGTTAGCCAAACATTTGGGCAATCCGGAACGCCAATTGAAATGTATTCATATTGCCGGCACTAATGGAAAAGGTTCAACTTCCCATTTATTAGCTTCGGTTTTACAAGAAGCCGGATACAAAGTTGGTTTGTATACTTCGCCTCATTTAAAGGATTTTCGAGAGAGAATTGCCATAAACGGAACGCCAATTTCTGAGGACTATGTTTGCAATTTTATAAATAAAAACAAAACTTTTTTCGAAGCCAATGAACTGAGTTTTTTCGAAATGAGTGTTGGTTTGGCTTTTGAGTATTTTGTTAAGGAGAAAGCCGATATCAATATTATTGAAGTCGGCATGGGCGGCCGATTGGATTCAACGAATATTGTTACTCCGTTGGTTTCGGTTATTACCAATATTGGATTAGATCACACGCAATTTTTGGGCGATACGCTTGATGCTATTGCTTATGAAAAAGCGGGTATAATTAAATCATATATTCCTGTGGTTATTGGTGAATATAATTCCGAAACTAAGCCAGTTTTTTTGGCGAAATCCCATGAAAATCATTCTGAAATTTATTTTGCTTCTGATTTGATTGCAGCAACTTATCCTTCTGCCCTGCTTGGTGATTATCAAATTTCCAATAAGAAAACGGTTTTGCAAACACTAAAATTATTGCAAGATAAAAAGTTGCTATCCATTTCGGAAACGAATATTAAAAACGGTTTTTTGAATGTAATAAAAAATACTCATTTGCAGGGCAGATGGCAACAAATAGGTGAAAGCCCAAAAGTAATTTGTGATACGGCACATAATGCTCATGGACTTAAAATTGTTTTGAATCAGTTAAAAAAAGAAAAATACAACCAATTGCATATTGTTTTGGGATTAGTAAATGACAAAAACTTAGATGAAATTCTACCGTTGTTTCCAGAAAACGCCATTTACTATTTCTGCAAACCCAATATTTTAAGAGGTTTAGACGAAATAGTTTTAAAGGAAAAAGCTGCTGAATTTAATCTCATTGGTCAAACATATATTTCAGTATCAAAAGCTTATCAGGCTGCCAAGGAAAACGCCAAGGAAAGTGACTTTATTTATGTGGGCGGAAGCACCTTTGTAGTGGCAGAAATTTTATAATTTTTTTTAAATATGTTTGCATTATCAAAAAAGTAGTCTATATTTGCACTCGCATTCAGGGCGATTAGCTCAGTTGGTTCAGAGCATCTCGTTTACACCGAGAGGGTCGGGGGTTCGAATCCCTCATCGCCCACGAATAAATAGGAAAGCAAGCTAAATAAAATAGCTTGCTTTTTTTATTTAGCTGATTTGCTATTTTCAAAGCGCAGCTTTGAGGAAAAAACGAAGTTAATCCCTCATCGCCAACAAAAAACTCCTCAATCAATTGAGGAGTTTTTTATTTACAAATATTCCAAAGTTCGCTCTAAAGCCATACCTCTAGAACCTTTTATGAGAAGTGTTTTATGTTCCAATTTTACTGACGATAAATATTTGGAAAAATCTTCAAATGTGTAATAAAAATGGAAGTTCTCTTTTTGAATACTGTTGGCAAAAAAATCTTTGCCCACAAAATGACATTCAAAATCGCTATTCATATTTAAAAAATTGACAATGCCTTTATGTTCATCCAAGCTTTCTTCGCCTAGCTCATACATATCGCCAATTATTATACACTTATTAGTCTTGTCTAATTGGATAAAATTCTCAAGAGCCACTAGCAAACTACTCGGATTCGCATTATAGGCATCGAGAATGATTTCATTAGTCCCCTTTGTCAAAAGTTGAGAACGATTGTTTTCAGGAACATAACTCTCAATAGAAGCTTTTATATCGCTTACAGGAACTTCAAAATGATGACCTATAGTAATTGCAGCATTTATATTATTTGCGTTGTAAAGTCCAATTAAATGAGAATTAATTTCAATTCCCAATGTTTTGATTTTAACAAAAGGATTTGCAGTAATGCTTTCTATAAAAACATTGACGTTTTTATCTTTTTGGCTAAAAGTGATTCTATTAAAATCAGTAGTTTTAGTTTTTTGGATTTCATCATCAATATTAACAAAAACCGATTTTTTATCAGCTTTCAGAAAAGTATACATTTCGCTTTTCCCTTTTACTACACCTTCCACTCCTCCAAAACCTTCGAGATGTGCTTTGCCAAAATTGGTAATATAACCATAATCCGGCTGGGCAATTTCACACAAGAATTCAATTTCTTTTTGGTGATTGGCACCCATTTCTACAATTCCAATTTGAGTCTCGTGGTTAAAAGAAAGTAAGGTTAATGGAACCCCTATGTGATTATTTAAATTCCCAATCGTTGCTTTGGTATTGAATTTTTTAGACAACACAATATTGATTAATTCTTTGGTAGTTGTTTTTCCGTTACTTCCTGTTAAAGCAATAATGGGAATATTTAGAAAATTTCTGTGAAATTTAGCTAGTGCTTGAAGTGTTTTTAAACTGTCCTCTACTAAGATGGTTCTGTCGTCTATAGAATAGTTTGCGTCATCAATGATAACATAACTTGCTCCTTTTTCTAATGCTTCTTTGGCAAAAGTATTGGCATCATAGCGTTCTCCTTTAATAGCTACAAAAAAAGAGTTTGGTTCAATCTTTCTCGTATCAATTGAAACCTTACTACATTTTAAAAATAAATCATGAATATTCTGAATGGTCATTGGGCAAAACAGTTAAAATAAAAAAGCCCTTAAAATTAGGGCTTTTTTGGTATTATTTATAAACTAAATTAATTTCTGGCTCTTTTTTTCTTGTCAGCTTTTGAACCAACTCTAGACATTGCGCATCTAAATCCGATGAAGTCTGTAGCGATGTCTTGAGGATAATATCTTCTTTGTGCTGGATCTAACCAATAAGCTCTATCTCTCCAAGAACCACCCTTGTATACTCTTACAGCATCATTAACTAAACTCGTACGTTTATTAGAACGGTCGTATTTTTTAACCATATTTCCTAAACTATCAGTGGAAACATTATGAATTGGAGAATCGTACATTCTTTGGTCTTCTTTCAATTTGCCTTTTTCATCTCCTTCTTCCGAAGCACCAAATTTGAAATATCTTGTCGATTGTTTGTCACCGTCACGATAGTTAATGTTGTTTGATTTGTCAAAGTTTTGTCTTAAATAAGTTTCTTTATCATCAACCGGCACTTGAGCAATTTGACCTGGGAAGTTTCTAGACACAATTCTACCATTTGATAAAGTATCAAATTTTTGAGTTTCGGCAGTTACTAATTCTACTTTTCCGTCATCGCCAATTTTGTCTTTCATATATACATTACCTCTGTAGTAGTTGAAGTCATTTGCTTCATCATCAACAATTGGTCTGTATACATCGGCAACCCATTCGGCTACGTTTCCAGCCATATCATACAATCCAAAGTCATTTGGAGGATATGATTTAACTTTATTTGTTATATCTGCCCCATCATCAGACCAACCTGCGATTCCGCCGTAATCACCCTTTCCTTGTTTGAAGTTAGCCAATTGATCACCTCTAACTTGTCTTTTCCCTGAACGCGTGTAACTTCCAGACCAAGGGTATTTTTTCTGACCTTTATATTGGTTATATTCTCTTTGTCCTACATCAGCAGCAGCAGCATATTCCCATTCCGCTTCGGTTGGCAATCTATACTCAGGTAAAATCAAACCCGAAGTTCTTTGCGCGTAAACATTTTTAGCACTGTTTCCTGCCGTATTATTAGCCCCAGGAGCAGCACCGTTAGCTGCTGGTTTTGCAGCTCCTCTTCCTTGACCTTTTTTCAAAACAAGCTTATCATCTCCTCCTTTTGCAGTAGATGGTGAAGCGAGATATGCATCAGTACTGAAAACTTTATCCGCAGTCATATCAGTAACTTTAGAATCTTTTTTCAAATAACGTTGGTCTTCAAGGATTTTCTCGTTTACACGATCTGTTCTCCATTTTGCGAATTCTGTAGCTTGTATCCAATTAACTCCAACTACAGGATATTCAGCATAAGCTGGATGTCTCAAATAGTTTTCAGTCATAGTTTCGTTATACCCTAACCTATTTCTCCATACCAAAGTGTCAGGAGAAGCGCCTTCATAAATATTTTTATAATTTTCTTGATCTGGCGGGAAAACTGTTTTTAACCAATTTAAGTATTCCATGTACATCATATTGGTTACTTCTGTTTCATCCATGTAGAAAGACATAACATGTTGCTGATTTGGAGTGTTATTCCAGTCATGCATTACATCATCCTGAACTTTACCCATGGTATATGTTCCCCCTTCAACAAACACTAAACCTGGACCGGTTGCTTGCTTTTTAAATTTAGAAGCATATTGGAACCCTCCTTTTTTGTCGTTGATTTTCCATCCTGTAGCTCTAGAACCGCCTTTTGATTCGGACTTTTTACTACAACTGGTAAAGCCGAGTATTATCACTAATGATAGTAATAATTTTACTGCTATAATTTTGTTTACTTTCATATTCATAGTAGGTATAAATTTCGAGGTGCAATATAAGTATTTACCATTAAATTGCAACAACTTTTTTTAATTAATACTAAATTTGCTCTCTGTAAGCTGATTTTATTTAAAACGCAAAAATAATAGTTTTATTGTATTTTGTATCTAAAATTATTTTTTTTGTTTTTTATACTAATTTTTAAAAAAATACGTTTACTGTATACTATGAAAAGGATTATTACTGTTTGTTTACTGTTTTTGAATACACTTATTGCAATTGCTCAAGAACAAAAAAACGTTTCATTGAATTGGACAGCCAAAAAAGAATTGTCTTATGGTCGCTATTCTTATACACTGCCTCAGTTTAATGCTGAAAATTTAGAATTCGACGTTTATTCCAAAACCATATCTTATTCGTTGACAATAACTCTAAATAGTCTAGTAAATGAAAATGCAATTCAAATAACTAACCTAGTTTTTGAACCCATTTTAGAAAGTCAACTTGGTGATATTGCTATAAAAAACCTTCCTGCCGTCTTTAAATCAAGATTTAAAAGCTATAATGCAAGGAATAAATATTATGGAAAAATTACGCTTAGTCCAATAGTTAAAGAAGGAAACTCATATAAAAAACTAATTTCATTTAGCTATTCTGTCAAACAAAATGCATCAAACAAGCAAGTTGCCCCTAATACTATTTCTGCTATTCAAAACTCCGTTTTGAGCACAGGAAATTGGTATCGTTTTTATGTTGAAAAATCAGGAGTTTACAAAATCACCAAAAGTTTTCTTCAAAGTTTAGGACTTGACACTAGCGTTGACCCAAGAAAAATAAAGATATATGGAAATGGCGGAAGAATGTTACCGCTGCTAAATTCTGTTGATTATCCTATGGATTTATCTGAAAACGCTATTCAGGTAGTTGGTGAAAACGATGGCGTTTTTGACAATCAGGACTTTATTCTTTTTTATGCCGAAGGGATCGACACATGGAACGACGACTACAAAAGCAACTTAAATATTTATGCTGACAAGTCCTATTACTATGTAACAACGCAAGGCGATATTGGAAAGCGAATTGTTGACATGACTCAGCCAACAGGAGCCTCAACAACAACGATAACCACTTTTGATGACTGTCAGTTTCATGAAGTTGATGAAGTCAATGTTGAAAAGTTAGGTAGAGTTTGGTTTGGTGAAAGTTTTAGTATAGACAACGAGCAAGATTTCCAATTTAAATTCCCAAATATTGTAAGTTCATCTCCTATCGAAATTAAAACACATGTCGCAGCCTTAACTTCGAATACCAATTTTTTTAAAATAGAAGCCAACTCTCAAATAGTAGGAAACATTACACTCGATGCCGGAAGTAGCAGTGATGCTTTTGTTATAGAAAGAAATTTTACTTCAATATTAAATGTGTCCTCCGAAGATGTAACGATCAAAATAACTTTTGATAATGGTGGAGTGCCAAGTTCAAAAGGCTATTTAGATTACATCAATATAAAAGCGAAAAGAAATCTTAGGGCATATGGTAAACAATTCTCATTTCAGTTTGATCAGGCTAGTTCGTTATTTGGTATTGGCGAATACCAACTTTCTAACGCAGCTTCCATTTCGCAGATTTGGGATATAACCGATAGATTTAATGTGACTAAAGCGGAAAATGTAACACAAAGTGCTTTTTCTTTTAAGGCCAATTTAGGTGAAGTTCGGAAATATGTTGCCATAGACAATACTGATTATTATTCGCCTTTAAAAGATTCTAAAACTAAAGTAGATAATCAAAATATCAAAGGAACCGTTTTTAATAATGCGCAAGGGCAATGGCAAAAAATCGATTATTTGATTGTTTCACCTAAATTCTTAAATGCACAAGCCGAAAAATTAGCTGCATTTCACAGAAGTTATTCTAATTTGAATGTGAAAGTGGTGAATTTGGAAAGTATTTATCCAGAATTTGCTTCTGGAAAACAAGATATTGGAGCGATTAGAAATTTTGTAAAATATGTTTATTTCAATGCACCGCCCGAGGAACGAGTAAAATATTTAAACATTTTTGGAGATGCATCTTATGATTTTAAAGACCGTATTGCAAACAACACCAACATTGTTCCAATTTATCAGGCTCTGAATAGTTATACTGAAGGAGAAGCGTCTTTTGCCTCTGATGATTTTTTCGGGATGATGGATCCCGATGAAGGAAAATTAGATTCAGGATTTTCTCCACAAAATGGCAATACCAATTTTTCATATGATTTTGGAGGAATTGATATAGCAATCGGAAGAATGATTGTAAGTTCAACCCAACAAGCTGAGGAAATGGTAAACAAAGTTATTGAATACCACGATTTAAAATCCTATGGAAATTGGCGAAACAATTATGTATGCATTAGCGATGACCCAAACCCTGAAAAACCTGGCGATAATCAATTGCAGTATTATCAAAACCGCCTAGCAGATAAAATTTCTTTTGAAAAACCATTCATTAATGTAAAGAAAATACTTTTAGACTCTTATGTTCAAGAAACTTCTGCTGGAGGCAAACGCTATCCAAAAGCTCGTGAAGAAATTTTTGCCGCATTTGAAAAAGGAGCACTAGTTTTCAATTATTTAGGTCATGGTGGTGAAGACGGATTAGCAGAAGAACGCATTTGGGAAAAATCAGACGGACAAAACTTAGCAAATCGCTTCAGATATCCTTTATTTATTACCATTACTTGCGAATTTACACGATATGACAATCCGTATCGTCCTACTGCAGGTGAATATACTTTTTGGAATCCAAGAGGTGGAGCAATTTCAATGATAACCACTATTCGCTCCATTGGTCAGTCAACCGCTCAATATTTCAATGAGGTATTGGCTGAGAATTTATTTAGCTATGGTAGTGACACCTATTCATCAATTGCAGAAGCGCTTCGATTATCTAAAAATGCTGGACCAAACTCTGCAACAAATGTTGTAGTTTATGTAGGCGATCCTGCATTAATGCTGGCAATTCCAAAACCAAAAGTGGTTTTAACCAAAGTTAATGATGTACCAATTACAGGTGTAATTGATGATTTTAAATCATTAGATTATATAAAGTTGAGCGGTGAAGTCCTTGATGAAAACAATAATTCTTTATCCAATTATAACGGAGAATTATCGGTAACCATTTTTGATAAAAATATTCAAAGAGAAACTTTGAGAAATGACAATTATGATGCTTTCCCGTCAGGAAGCACTATGCCTTTTACGGCTCTTGGGGAAGCTATTTTTAGAGGAAATGCTTCAGTTGTAAATGGTAATTTTGAATTTGGTTTTGTAGTTCCAAGAGATATAAGAATACCTGTTGGTAATGGTAGAATTAGTTTTTATACCAAAAGAAATCAAATTTTATTAGACAAATCAGGTTTTAATACCCAAATTAAAGTTGGAGGAATTAATTCAAGTGCTATTGCCGATAATATAGGGCCAACAGTAAAACTATATATGAATGAAGAGAATTTTGTTAATGGTGGTATTACAAATGAGTCCCCGTTTTTTTTAGCAAAACTCGAAGATGAACACGGAATAAACACCGCTAGCGGAATTGGTCATGATATTGTTGGGATTCTTGACGGCGATGAAACAAAGCCTTACATCATGAATGATTATTATCAAACCGAGTTAGATGATTATAAAAAAGGCCGGGTTTATTTTCCTTTCCGAAATTTAGCAGCTGGTTTACATACGATTACATTTAAAGCTTGGGATGTTTATAATAATCCAATAACTGCTGAAATCCAATTTGTGGTAGTTGGAAACGAAAGCATTGCACTTGAACATGTGCTGAATTATCCAAATCCTTTTGTGAGTTACACCGAATTTTGGTTTTCTCACAACAGACCTTTTGAACCTTTGGATGTACAAGTACAAGTAATGACTATTACTGGTAAAATTGTTTGGACAAAAAATCAAACGGTAACAACAGATGGTTTTCTATCAAGAGAAATAACTTGGGATGGCAAAGACGATTTTGGCGACCGAATCGGCAAAGGTGTTTATGTCTATAAATTGACTGTAAAGTCCACTTTATCGAATAAAAAAGCAGAAAAAATAGAAAAACTTGTAATCCTATAGGAAAATACTATATTTGTTAACTTTTATAAAAATGAAAATGAAAAAATTCACAATACTATTTTTATTAGCATCATTACAATATATTAATGCACAGCAACCAGATGCAAGTAGAGTAATTACAACTGGAGTTCCCTTTCTTTTAGTAGCTGCCGATGCCCGTGCTGCTGGTATGGGAGACCAAGGGGTAGCTACTTCTCCAGATGCTTTCTCACAACAATGGAATCCTGCAAAATATGCATTTGCAATTGACAAACAAGGATTTACAACAAGTTATACACCATATTTAACTGCACTTGTTAATGACATAGCCCTAGGGCAAGTTACCTATTATAACCGAATAACCGAAAGAAGTGCTTTTGGAGTTAGTTTACGTTATTTTAGTTTAGGAGAAATAGAATTTAGAGAGAATTCAGAAGATCCCGCCAATGTTGTAAAGCCAAACGAATTAGCATTAGATGGTTCCTATTCATTAAAACTTAGCGAACGTTTCGCAATGGCTGTTGCTGGAAGATACATTCGTTCACAACTAAGAATACCTTCTGTTGGAGTTGGTGGTGATGCAAAACCTTCAAGTTCATTTGCTGTTGATATTTCAGGGTATTATGTTGGTGAGGAAGCCGCATTTAATGATTTTAACGGTCGTTTACGTTTAGGTTTCAACTTCCAAAATATGGGGCCTAAAATTAGCTATGATGCGGGTGGTTCACAAGAAAACGCTAACTTTTTACCAGCTCAAATGAGGATAGGCGCGGGATATGATTTTATTTTGGACGATTTTAATAAGGTTACGGTAAGCGTCGAGTTTGATAAACTTTTAGTGCCAACGCCACAAAGTGCCGATAGAAATGGTAATGGTTTAATTGATGCGGCATCATACCCAAATCCTAATGACCCTACTCCTAATGATCCTACTAATGATGATTCTTTTATTAACGAAAGTCAAATAAGAACCGACAACAATACTGCTTATAATAAAATCAACTGGGTTTCGGGTATGTTTCAATCTTTTGGTGATGCGCCAGGTGGATTTAGCGAAGAACTTAAAGAGTTTACCTATTCTATTGCTACCGAATATGTGTATCAAGATTCTTTTGCTATGCGTTTAGGATACTTCCACGAAAGTCTATTAAAAGGAGCGCGCCAATTCTTTTCTTTAGGAGCCGGATTCAAATACAACGTGGTTAAAGTAGATGTATCGTATTTATTCTCTGCATCAAAAGTGAAAAACACATTAGAAAACACACTTCGTTTCTCATTATCGTTTAACTTTGGCGATAAATACGAAGATTATTAATAAATAGTAAATGATATAAACAATATCCAAATTTCTAAAAAGAGATTTGGATTTTTTTTCCTCAATAAGTATCCTAAAAGCAAATGAACAAAATAGAAATTAAAACCTCGTTTACTGCATTCCCATCCTTTGAAGAACTTCCTCAAGATGTAAAGTCATTAATGGAAAAAGCTGTTGAAATAAGAAAAAAAGCTTATGCGCCTTATTCCAAATTTAGAGTTGGGGCTGCCCTACTTTTAGATAACGGAAAAATAGTGTTAGGTTCTAATCAAGAAAATGCGGCTTACCCATCCGGACTTTGCGCAGAAAGAGTTGCTGTTTTTCATTCGGGGGCTATTTATCCTGATGCGAAAATTATAAAAATGGCTATATCTGCAGCTTCAGACACGAATCAAACCACTACGCCTATTCCTCCATGCGGCAGTTGCAGACAATCTATTTCTGAATATGAGTTCAAACAAAACACACCAATAGAAATTTATTTTATGGGTGAAATTGGTGAAGTATTCAAATCTGATTCTATCAAAAATTTATTGCCATTAAGTTTCGACAAAAACTTCCTTTAATAATATAAAAATTCCGTTTTTAATTTTACTTCTTAATCGGAATGTTTTACTTTTGCCCTTGAACCTTCGGGGCGCAAATTTGTGTGTGAGTGAACTATTTTGCGTTGAAATATAATTTACAACATAATAACGCTTTAGCAAAAAGTAAAAAATGAAAGAAGTAACAAAAGAAGTTTATTTAAAGTGGTACGAAGACATGCTGCTTTGGAGAAAATTTGAAGACAAACTTGCAGCACTTTATATTCAACAAAAAGTTAGAGGATTTCTTCACTTATATAATGGTCAGGAAGCCGTTTTAGCAGGTGCTTTACATGTTATGAACCTAGGTGGAAAAGACAAAATGATTACGGCTTATCGTAATCACGTGCAGCCAATTGGAATGGGTGTTGACCCAAGAAAAGTAATGGCCGAACTGCTTGGAAAAGTAACTGGAACCTCAAAAGGTATGGGTGGTTCCATGCACATCTTCTCAAAAGAACACGGATTTTATGGCGGTCATGGTATAGTTGGAGCTCAAATTCCGGTTGGTGCTGGTATGGCTTTCGCAGATAAATATTTTGAAACTGGCGGTGTAACACTTACTTATTTTGGTGATGGTGCTGCACGTCAAGGTTCATTACACGAAGCGTTCAATATGGCGATGTTATGGAAATTACCTGTAGTTTTTATTTGTGAAAACAATGGTTATGCCATGGGAACCTCTGTTGAAAGAACTGCCAATCATACTGATATTTGGAAATTAGGTTTGGGCTATGAAATGCCATGTGGACCAGTAGACGGAATGAATCCTGTAAAAGTGGCAGAAGCGATGCACGAAGCGATGGAAAGAGCACGTCGAGGCGACGGGCCAACATTCTTAGAAATGAAAACATACCGTTACAGAGGGCACTCTATGTCGGATGCCCAATTATACCGTTCGAAAGACGAAGTAGAAGAATACAGAAAAATTGATCCAATTACTCAAGTGCTTGACATCATCAAAGAAAATAAGTATGCTACAGATGCAGAAATTGAGGTTATTGATGAGAGAGTAAAAGATTTGGTTGACGAATGTGAAAAATTCGCCGAAGAATCAGATTTCCCAGAAGCACAACAATTGTATGATGTGGTTTACGAACAAGAAAATTATCCTTTCATCCCTCACAGACTATAATTATGGCAACAAAAATAACAATGCCGCGTTTGAGCGATACGATGACAGAAGGAACAGTTGCTGCTTGGCTAAAAAAAGTGGGCGATACCATAAAAGAAGGCGATATCCTTGCGGAAATCGAAACCGATAAAGCTACGATGGAATTTGAATCTTTCAATTCAGGTACTTTATTATACATCGGAATTAAAGAAGGTGAAACGGCTGCAGTTGATTCTCTTATAGCTATCATTGGAAAAGAAGGCGAAGACATTTCAGGTCTAATTTCAGGTGCTGAAACAAAAACTGAAGCTCCGTTGGAAGCAAACCCTGAAGTTAAATCAGAATCACAACCAACAACCGACAACGGACAACCGACAACTTCTTTACCAAAAGGAGTTGTAGTAGTAACCATGCCTCGTCTTAGCGATACCATGACCGAAGGAACTGTAGCTAACTGGTTGAAAAAAGTGGGCGACGATGTAAAAGAAGGTGATATCCTTGCTGAAATCGAAACAGATAAAGCCACAATGGAATTCGAATCTTTCAATGCCGGAACCTTATTATTCATCGGAATTAACGAAGGACAATCGGCACCTGTAGATAGTGTTTTAGCTATCATCGGTCCTGCTGGAACAGATATTACAGGCATAGCCGAAAATTATAAAAATGGTGGGACATCAGTACAGGTAGTTACTCCGAGTGCTCCCGAAGCTTCGGGAGAGGTGACTCAACAACCATCAACTGACAACCGACAACCGACAACTGAAAACTCAGACAGAATTTTTGCTTCGCCATTAGCAAAAAAAATTGCTAAAGACAAAGGGATTAATCTTTCACAAATAAAAGGTTCCGGCGAAAACGGTCGTATCACAAAAAGTGATGTGGAGAATTTCACTCCATCGGCTTCGGCTACAACTAGTCAAGTTACTCAACCCGCAACACTAAACTCACAACCCGAAACTATTGTAAGACCATTTATTCCGGCAGGAGAAACATATACGGAAGTGGTGACAAATTCGCAAATGCGTAAAACCATTGCGATTCGTCTTTCGGAATCAATCTTCACCGCACCACATTTCTATTTAACAGTAGAAATTGCTATGGATGAAGCGATGAAATCACGTGCTGCCATCAATAACATTCCGGATACGAAAGTGTCTTTCAATGATATGGTTATCAAAGCTTGTGCGATGGCATTAAAAAGACATCCAAAAGTAAACACGCAATGGCAAGCTGATGCCATTATCATCAACCACCATGTGAATATTGGAGTGGCTGTAGCTGTTGAAGACGGTTTAGTTGTTCCAGTCTTGAAATTTACTGACCAAATGACGTTGACTCAAATTGGTAGTAGCGTAAAAGATTTAGCCGGTAAAGCCAAATCTAAAAAACTACAACCGGCTGAAATGGAAGGAAGTACATTTACCGTTTCAAACTTAGGAATGTTCGGAATTCAGTCATTTACTTCTATCATTAATCAGCCAAACTCTGCAATACTATCTGTTGGGGCGATAGAAGAAAAACCAGTAGTAAGAAACGGTCAGATTGTTGTTGGGAACACTATGATGTTAACCTTAGCATGCGACCACAGAACGGTTGACGGAGCTACAGGTGCACAATTCCTGCAAACATTGAGACAGTATTTAGAAAATCCAGTAACGATGTTGGCATAAGCCATTTCGTATTAAAATAATTATCCCGTTTTAGTTCCGCTCCTTTCGGCTCCGCCTCGGGTGAAAGTTCAGAACGGGATTTTTTTATTTAATTTACATCAAAATAAAATTCAATGAAAAAAATTGGTTTACTTGTATTTAGCATAGCATTCGCAATATCTTGCCAAAAAAAAGACCCAAGCGACAAAACAACACCTCAAAATCAAACGACTAAAGACTCTCATTCCTTTTCAAATCCGGCGGAAGCAGTTGTCAAACATTTGGATTTAGACATCAAGGTCGATTTTGATAGCCAAACGATTTCTGGAATAGCTTCCTGGACAATTGACAATACATCAAAAGGATACCAAATAATCTTTGACGAAAATACCTTAAACATTACCAAAGTTACTTTAGGCGATGACGAAAAAGAAACCCAATTCAAGTTAGGTGACTCAGTCGAATTCCACGGAAAACCTTTGCGTATCACTATAGAACCAAATACTACCAAAGTAAACATCTATTATAATACTACCAAAGATGGCGTTGCGCTACAATGGCTAAAACCAGAACAAACAGCCGACAAAAAGAAACCATTTGTATTTTCACAGGGGCAAAGCATCTGGTCACGCACCTGGATTCCGTGTCAGGATTCACCCAGCGTTCGCTTTACGTATAACGCAAAAGTTACCGTACCAAAAGATTTAATGGCGTTGATGAGTGCGGTAAATCCACAACAAAAAAATGATACAGGAGTATATACTTTCAAACAAGATAAACCTATTCCATCTTATTTGATGGCAATTGCTGTGGGTAACGTCGAATTCAAATCAATTGACAACCGAACCGGTGTTTATGCCGAGCACTCACAAATTGACAAAGCGGTTTGGGAATTCGCCAAACTTGGTGAAATGGTCAACGCTGCCGAAAAACTATTTGGACCTTACCGTTGGGGAAGATATGATGTGATTGTATTGCCACCTAGTTTCCCTTTTGGAGGCATGGAAAACCCAAATCTAACCTTCCTTACACCTACTGTTTTGGCAGGCGATCGTTCGTTAACCAGTTTGTTGGCGCATGAATTGGGTCACAGTTGGAGCGGAAACTTGGTAACCAATGCCTCTTGGGATGAAACCTGGCTCAACGAAGGGTTCACCACTTATGTAGAACACCGAATCGGAGAAGAAGTGTTCGGTGAAAACGAAGCCAAAATGCAGGATGTCTTAAGTCGAAAAGTATTGCAAAATAATTTGGAGGAACTAGGAAAAGATAGCCCTGATACACGTCTGAAAATTGATCTTTCCGGAAAAAACCCGGATGAAGGACTAAGTGATATCCCATATGAAAAGGGCTATGCGTTTTTACAGACCATTGAAGCTGCTGTAGGTCGCAAACAATTCGACACTTTCCTTACCAATTATTTTAATGACCATGCGTTTCAATCCATAAATACTGAAGCGTTTGTGGCTTATATCAATAAAAAACTAATAAAAAGCGACAAAGGGTTAGCCAACAAAATAAAACTCGACGAATGGATTTACAAACCTGGAATTCCATCCAACATCATCACACCGGTCTCAGAAGATTTTATCGCCATTGATGCTATCCAAAAAACATGGAGAAAAACAGGCATCAAAGGATTAAGGCAAAAAATAAAATCCACCAACGAAAAACAACATTTTATTGATTATCTGCCAAATGACTTAACCGTTAAAGAAATGACTGAAATCGATAAGGAATGGAACTTTACGAATGGTGGCAACTTTGTTGTAAAACGTCAATGGTTTATTATTGCTATACAACATCAGTATAAAGTTGCCTATCCTGCCATTGAAAACTTCCTAACATCTTATAGCCGAACCTATTCTTTAACTCCGCTATACAAGGAAATGATCAAAAATCCCGAAGGCAAAGTTTGGGCAAAACAAATTTATGCGAAAGCTAAACCGGGGTATCATACTACGACTGTGGAGGCTTTAGAAAAGATTTTGAAATAATAGAATCCTACTTTTGTTATTTTGAAGGTAGTGTAAAAAAAATCCCCATCAAATAAATGATGAGGACTTTCTAAAAAAGGCAGCGAACCGAGAAATTTTTCCAGAACACACTGCACCTATAAAAACAAAAAGCCTGCCTGCCGGAAGGCAGGGCAGCGACACGAGCCTTGCGACTGCGCTGTACTGCTTAAAAACAAGAAAGCCTGTCCAATCGGACAGGCTTTAAAAGAATCTGAAACAAGTTCAGATTAAAGAAAGGCAGCGACATACTCTCCCACAAATTGCAGTACCATCTGCGCAGTCGTCCCGAAGCTTCGGGATTAACTTCTCTGTTCGGAATGGGGAGACCTGCCTGCATCCCTACGGCAGGTAGACCGGCAGGCAGGGGTGAGCCCCGATATTTGATATTTTACACACTTTTTAATACACTACCAGTGGCAGTCTGGTACACGAACTTTAGTTCGTCAATATTATATAAAAAAAAGAAAGCCTTGTTCTTTCGAACAAGGCTTTAAAAGAATCTGAAACAAGTTCAGATTAAAAAAAGGCAGCGACATACTCTCCCACAAATTGCAGTACCATCTGCGCAGTCGGGCTTAACTTCTCTGTTCGGAATGGGAAGAGGTGAGCCCCGACGCAATAACCACCTTAAATCTTTAGTTTTCAGTTTACAGTTTCAGTTTGCAGTTTCTCAACTCAT
>CANJWG010000018.1 GCA_947478365.1 Flavobacteriaceae bacterium
CTCACAGCAGATTTACAGTCTGCCCTCGTTGGCCGCTTGAGTATCTCCCCTAACCATATTTCAATAAAAAAAGAGCCGGCGGAGGGACTCGAACCCACGACCTGCTGATTACAAATCAGCTGCTCTAGCCAACTGAGCTACGCTGGCAAAATCAATAAAAAAAGCCCGCTATTTCTAACGGACTGCAAATGTATATCTTTTTTGTCTTTTAATCAAAATATTTTTAAAAAAAATTATTTTAAATATGTGTTCTGATTTTTTCTTTTCTTTTAATCAATAATCGTTCTAACGATTCTGCCGAAACCTCTATTGCTTCCTCAAAAGTTTTGCATTGCTTTTTTACCATAAAATCATCTCCTGGAACATGAATTTTAACCTCAACTACTTTATTTTCTTTATCACTTGTCTTTTCAACCTTTAAAAAAACGTCAGCAGAGACAACTTTATCATAAAATTTATCAAGTTTACTAATTCTCTCTTGGATAAAATCTACTAGCTTTCTGTCAACAGTAAAGTTAACTGCATGAACACTTACCTTCATAATCAAATCTTTTATTAATTAAACATTTTGAATTACTTTTTGTTTCTAGGATGTGCACTGTTATAGACTTTTTGAAGTTCCGCTAAACTATTGTGCGTGTAGACTTGTGTCGATGCTAAACTAGAATGTCCTAATAATTCTTTTACTGAATTTATGTCTGCCCCATTATTGAGTAAATGCGTCGCAAATGTATGCCTTAATATATGAGGACTTTTTTTTACTTTTTCTGATACATTACTAAAGTAATAATTTATTAACCGATACACAAACGAATCGTTCAATTTAACGCCGTTCAAAAGCAGAAAAAAACACTCACTATCTTTAACTTCTTTTATACTTGATCTTTCTGATAAATATTTTTTTATCTGTTCTTCAATAATTGTTAAAATTGGAATTATTCTTTCTTTGTTTCTTTTTCCAATTACTTTTATTGTTTTATTTGACAAATCTACATTCTGTAACTTTAAATTTATCAACTCTGTTCTTCTTATTCCAGTTGTATAAAACAAGTCAACTATCAACTTATCTCTAATCCCTTCAAATCCTTCTTTATATTTTATTTGATTTAGAACTAAATCAAGTTCTTTTTCCGAAAAAGGAATTTGAATTTTTTTTGGAGCTTTTAAAGCTTTGTGTTTTAATAACGGACTTGTCTCAATTTGTTTTGTCTTAAGTAAAAATTTGTAAAACGATTTTAGAGACGAAATTTTTCGGTTGATCGAGGTATTTGAAATGCCATCATCTGATAGCGAAACTATCCATGAACGGATTTGGTTGTAATTCACTCTAAGCAAATTATCATCTTCAAATTCATTAGACAAAAAAAATTCAAAAAAACCAATATCATTGATGTAGGCAGTAACCGTATGTTGAGAATAATTCTTCTCTAACAATAGGTAATCATGAAACTTATTTTTAAAATTTTCCATAAAAAAACCGTTAGCATCAAAGTTATGAAACTTTAATTACTAACGGTTAGTATATGTTTAGAAAAATTAGTGACTAACTTTCTAATCCGTCTTTCATGTTCTGAATGTAAGCAGCTTTTTGAACTTGTGCTCTTCTAACCACTGAAGGCTTAATGAAAGCTTGACGCGAACGCAACTGACGAACAGTTCCTGTTTTATCAAATTTTCTTTTATAGCGCTTTAATGCTCTATCGATATTTTCTCCGTCTTTAATTGGTATAATTAACATAATATAGACACCTCCTCTCGTTAAGGGTGCAAAGATATAAATAATTATGAATTGGGAATTAGGAATTAGGAATTATTTTTTGCGTGCCGGCGATTAGCAAATCTATTCTTATTAAAAATCTTCATAATCGCCGTCGGGCTATACGCAGAAAATGGTACTTGCTCTAACGACCGAAGAGAGTGTCTTAGGAATCCCTAACGCAAGAATAGGGATAAGTTAAAAGACAAAAGGGATAAGCATTATAAAAACTTATCCCTTTTCCCTTATGTATTATGTCTGTTTATTTCACCGCCGGCTGATAGTTTTGTTTGTCAATAATCATCTTAGACAAAATCTCCCTAAGGATTTCTGAAGTTCCACCACCTATTGGTCCCAATCTACTATCTCTTAATAAACGAGCCAAAGGATATTCTTCCATATAACCATAACCGCCTAACATTTGTAAACAGCTATAAATGGTTTCGTCAGCCACTTTAGTAGATTTTAATTTAGCCATGGTAGCTTCTTTAACTACATATTCGCCTTTATTTAATCGAGCTACAGCAGCATAATTAAATATTTTGCAATGTTCCACTTCTGTAGCATGGTCAACCATTGTATGTCTTAATGCTTGAAATTTGTCAATGGTTTTTCCAAAAGCTTCACGTTTTGACATATAGTCAATAGTATATTCGATGGCATATTCGGCTCTTGCATGTGCATTAATTGCCATTATTAATCGCTCTAAAGCAAAATGCTGCATAATATAAGGAAAGCCTTTGCCTGCTTCTCCCATTAAGTTTTCTTCAGGAATTTCTACATTATCAAATGCTATCTCAGCAGTATCAGAAGCTCTCCAACCTAATTTATCCAACTTTGTAGCCGAAACTCCTATCAGATTCGTATCCATCAAAAAAATACTGATTCCTTTATTCCCAAGTTCTGGACTTGTTTTAGCAGCCACTACATAATAATCGGCATAAACGCCATTTGTAATAAACGTTTTAGATCCGTTTATTATATATTTATTTCCTTTTTTTATTGCTGTTGTTCTCATTCCGGCCACATCACTTCCCCCAAAAGGTTCCGTAAGACATAATGCTCCTATCTTATCTCCTGAAATACTCGGAGCTAAATAATCTTTTTTGATCCTTTCGTCGCCTTCTGCATTCAAATGTGTCATTGCTAAATAAGCGTGTGCCCAGATAGCAGCTGCAAAACCAGAAGATTTTATTTTTTGAAGTTCTTCTAATAAAACAACAGTGTAAAATAAATCCAAATTCAATCCGCCATAAGCTTCAGGATAAGCTAGTCCGAAGAATCCCATTTCGCCAAACTTTTTCCAAATAAAACGTTCAATCGCACCTGTTTTTTCCCATTTTTCAATATGAGGCACCACTTCTTTATGTAAAAAGTCTCTGAAACTTTCTCTAAATAATTCGTGCTCTTCTGAAAAGTAATTTGAATTCATATAATAGACTATGTTTTATGTATTTTTTTAAAAGTCCAAATATAAGGCAATTATTTTGATTTTTTCAACCGGGAAACCTTTAATTTTCGATAAATCATCAATGGTTATATGGCCATTCATAGTTCTATAAATTACTATATCTTTCGCTAATTGATACCTGAAAAAAGGGAATTGTGATAACTCTTTGACTGAAGCATTATTAATATTAATTTTTTTAGCATTCAAAGCAGATTTTACTACAAATGAACTTTTCAACTTCTCGATAACTTCGGGTGACAAACCCCAAATATCATTCATTTGCTCCATAGAAACATAAGCCCCAAATTTTTCTTTCTGTTCCAAAATTCTATCTGATATTTTATCTCCAATACCATAAACTTTTATTAAATCTTCTTTCGTAGCTTGGTTAATATCGAGAAGAATATTCTTTTCTGGTTTTGAAAAATCATTTTTAGCGAATGTTTGAAAGTTGTCCTTTTTGTTTTTTACCCAATCAGGAAATTTGAAATAAGGCGAAATTAGATTCAGCAAAGAATCAGAAACTTTGGTCACAGCTTGAAACTCTTCGGCAGAATTTACAAACTTATTTTCCTTTCTATAGGTCAACAATCTATCGATTTCCGCTACCGACATCCCAAGTTTGTATCCTTTGAAATCAGTTATAAAATTGGGATTGAATGGATAAATTGTTGGTTTGTAATCTTTGCTATCAATCTTTAAACTATCTATAATTTTTTGAAGTGCTAGCCATTTAGTCCGTTCATTGTTAACAGATTCTTTAGAGGCAAAGTCAGAAAAAAAATAAATTCCCTGAACCAAAATTATAATTAAAAAAAAAATTAAAATTCCAATTCGTTGACTTCTCGAATAGGTTAAAAAGGATTTTACTATTGAATTATTAGTCTCCAAAGATTACAAATCAAAAACAGAAGTTCGTTTACTACGAATTAAATCTTTTAATTTAATCCAAAAAGCTAACGTTAGATATACACCAAACCACAAACCTGCTGTAACAAAAGAGATGTAGATAAAAAACAAACGCACGCTGGAAGCTCGCATGCCAAGTTTATCAGCCAGACGCGAAGAAACATGAAACCCGTTTTTTTCGAAGAAATATTTTAATTCAATAACTACTGACATTGGTTTGGTTTAAAAAGTTAATATTACGCTTTTAATAGTTGAGTTCCAACAGCACATTGTAAACATTTTCCATGATTACAGTACTCATTTTTGAGTTGTAACAAAGATTGACTTTCAAATGCATTCATTGCCTTAATTCCAAAATTGGAAAATTTATCAATGATTATATTTTTCTCAGATGAAATTTCGCTAAGCAAATCTAATAAAGATTCTGATGATTCTTTACCCTGACTTTTAGCATAGGCGAACTGAATTGGAACTATTGTATTAATAACTAACAAATCAATGAATGGCTTTGAGAACTGTTTTTTCTTCTTCTGACTTTCTTTGTCAAACTGGTAATGTTTTTGCCAATATTCAGAAATTGTAATTTCAAATAATTGATATAACTCAGTCAACTTTTTAGCGACATTCACTTTTGAAAACAAATTTTGCTGTTTATGATATAACATTGCCAATTGTGCCAAACGTATGGTTGGAAAATTATCGGGTCTATGTTTAAAAAACTGAAGGGGTTCAATAGGCACTCTTTTTAACGTGTACTTTTGAGAAATAAAGTCAAATCGATTTTTTAAATCTTTGGTATAATTATCCTCAGCTTCTAACGGAAGTAAACCAGCAGATCCGAAAAGTAAGCTTTCTATATTTGCAACTTCTGCACTTTCTTTTCTAATAATTGAAAACGGAATCGATTTGGCGATTTTTAAAAAAGTTTCACCATTGGTATTCAATCCAAAGTTCTTTGCCAGCATACAAAACAAAACCGCTTCCCAATTATTCTCTGTTTCTATCAGTAGCTGTTCTATCGGCATGTATTTTCGTTCTTGCCTTTCAACAAATAATCGTTCTTGCCAATTGGACAAAACAAAACTATCAATTTTCGCAATCTGATTTTCACAATAAATCCAAGATTTTGGAGATGCTAGTTGCCGGTAATTTTCTAATTCTTTTTCCTTTATATAATTCTTTAGTTCCAAAACCGGTATTTCTGAATTGTCTTTTCTAAAAACCGGCGTGTCGTGTTCCCAGACTACATGTAGAATTACATTCTCATAATTGGCATCTTTCTCATGATGATGTAAATACCAGTCGGAAGATTTAATATGAATTTCAATATTTCCAGCCCATTTTTGATTGCCTAAAACAATTTGGGCGTTAAAAAAATCAGGTCCAGTTTGCTGCAAATAATTTCCACAATTAGTTATGGTTAACAATTCTCCCGAAACAGTTGTTAGGTTAGAAAAGTCAAACTTCTTATATTGCCATACATAATGAAGAAAATTCTCTTTCACGATTTTAAATTTTAAACTAAAGTAAGAAAATTACTTTTATATCCAAGGTTTTTGTAATGAAAAAATTACTTTTAATCGTTTTGCTGTTAGTTTGTGGAAATTCAATTTCGCAAAATTATAAAATCACTTATTTAAGAAGCTCCAACGGAACTTTGATTGATGGTCAGGATCCGATTCTTGTGTATACCAATGAGTCATTAACAAGAGTTATTTCAAAATCTATTGATGAAAACAGGTCAACATATCCTTCAGAGTTTTTTAACTTGGAAAGAAGAACAAATACTTTTATTCAAATTGCAGATTTAAATGAAAAAAGTACCATTTATTCTAAAGATACCCTTTCACTATCCAAGCAAACTTTTGAATTGTTAAACGATACTAAAAAAATATTGGGTTACAATTGTAAAAAAGCAAAAACTATTATCAACTCGAACACCATTGAACTTTGGTATACTAATGACTTAAATGTAAAAGGAGCACCAACTCAACTTGGTCAGAATTTAGGATTAGTATTAGAATTGAATCGCAATAGTAACTTTGTATTATCGGCTACAAAAGTTGAAAAAGTAAAACAGTTTCCAATAATTAGAAAAAAAGAGGTCTCAGAAAAATATGTTGATGGGTTAACCTATAAAGATTTACTTTGGAAAAGTCGCTTCACAACCATAAATGTTTTTAAAGATCAAATTGTCAATTTTTCAGATGATGCTAAGTCGAATGATTCTATTTTACGCTTTGCGAATGGAACCATTGCAGTTAGAAAAGTAAAGATTCCGGAAATAAAAGTTGGCAGTCAGATTTTTGTGGATTTAACTGAACAATCCAATGGTGATGCCTATGACCGAACAGGTTCTTTTTTCATTATCCCAACCAACAAATTAACTTCGTTTTTAGATGGCTTACTAAACGGCGTCAAAACACTACCAATTTATAGCAACGGAAATGTAAAAGAATACCAAGGTGTAATTGCAACTGCAAACTATAATCCGGTTGTGGAATTGATGCGTTTTTATACCCCTTTTGGAGTAAAGCAATACAATTATTTAGAATTGAAAAACAAAACATGGGCAGAGAATGTTTTGTACCGACAAGATGTTTCTGATTTGAGAAATTTACTTAGTAATCAGGAAGTTTGGATTGGAATCAATATTGGGAATTATGACAAAGGCGGACACAAGGTTTCTGCTAATATAACCATTCATAATGAAGAAGAAAGCAAAGCTATTCTAACTCAAATTGTTCCGCTTTTTTGCACCAATAATATAATGGAAATGGCTGGTCAGGAATATGGAACGATGTTTAGTTCTGATAAAGGTTTAGAAGTTACTTTTAAATTAGATAAACCAATGAAAAATTGTAAGCTTCGATATATTACAACTGGTCATGGTGGCTGGGAAAATGGCGATGAGTTTGTGGCTAAGAAAAATACAATTCTGCTTGACAGAAAAGAGGCATTTAGTTTTACGCCATGGCGACAAGATTGTGGTTCGTATCGTTTGTCAAATCCGGCATCTGGAAATTTCCCTAACGGATTATCTTCTTCCGATTACAGTCGCTCTAACTGGTGTCCTGGAACGGTTACGAATCCAATTTTTATAGATTTAGGAAACTTAGAAGCAGGAACCCATTCTATACAAATTAAAATACCACAAGGTTTGCCAGAAGGAAGCAGTTTTAGTTCGTGGAATGTTTCGGGAGTTTTAATAGGAGAGTAAAAAGGGAAAAGGGATAATAAATTAGGCTTTTGCCTTATCCCTAGCCTTTTGCCTTATTTAATAGAACTTATAATATCATGCTTTGTAATAATGTGATGTTTCCCATTACCCAAATCAACTAATACGGCTTGATTATCTTTGTTGATTAACTTAGAAATTTCTTCAATTGGTCTATTGGCGCTGACTATTGGATATGGTTTACCCATAATTTCGCGAATTGGCTTTTCTGCTATGTTTTTATCTTCTACATAACTTCTGAATAAATCAGTTTCATCTAAGCTACCTACAAAACCCGTAGAGTCAATAACTGGAATCTGAGAAATTTTATATTTTTTCAATCTTTCTATCGCATGAGAAACCAATTCCTCAGTGCGGACTACTACCAATGGTTTGTCTTTATGGTCTTTAATAACATCTTCAGCTTTTGTAATTTCTTCATCCAAAAATCCTCTTTCACGCATCCAATCGTCATTGAACATTTTACCTACATATCGACTTCCCGAATCGTGAAACAACACTACAACAACATCATCTTTTTTGAAATGCTCTTTTAATTGGTGTAACCCTTTAACACAGGCTCCGGCAGAATTCCCTACAAATATTCCTTCTTCTAGTGCGATTCTTCTGGTGTAAACTGCAGCGTCTTTATCGGTTACTTTAGTAAAACCATCGATAACTGAAAAATCCACATTTTTAGGAAGAATGTCTTCTCCAATTCCTTCTGTGATATAAGAGTATATTTCGTTCTCGTCAAAAATTCCGGTTTCATGGTATTTTTTGAAAACAGAACCATAGGTGTCAATCCCCCAAACTTTTATGTTTGGATTTTTCTCTTTTAGGTATTTTCCAATTCCCGATATGGTTCCGCCTGTTCCTACTCCAACAACGAAATGGGTAACTTTACCATCGGTTTGATCCCAAATTTCAGGTCCGGTTTGTTCGTAATGTGCCTGTGCGTTGGATGGATTATCGTATTGATTTACGTACCATGAATTTGGGATTTCGGTCCCTAATCTTTTGGAAACCGAATAATAAGAACGGGGATCAGTTGGTTCAACATCGGTTGGACAAACAATTACTTTGGCACCAACGGCTCGAAGAATATCCATTTTTTCTTTGGATTGTTTATCGGTAATTACAAAAATACATTTGTAACCTTTTACAATGGCAGCAAGAGCTAAACCCATTCCAGTATTTCCGGATGTACCTTCGATAATGGTTCCTCCAGGTTTTAATCTTCCGTCGGCTTCGGCATCTTCTACCATTTTAAGTGCCATTCTGTCTTTGGTAGAATTTCCCGGATTGAAGGTTTCTACTTTGGCTAAAACCAAGGCACCAATACCTTCTATGACTTTGTTAAGTTTTACTAATGGTGTGTTGCCGATAGTCCCTAATATGTTTTCTGCGTATGTCATTTTTAAGAGAGTAGATAATAGAATATAGAGAATAGACTTTACTTTTCGTTAGGCAAATGTAATGTCTATTTTGACGGTTTCCAAAAATTCAAATGGTTTATTGATTAACCCTGATTGGAATGAAAATACTTTTATAGTTTTGAAGAGGCACTTCGAATGCCTGTCTGCCGACAGGTAGACGCTCAGTGTGACAAACTATAAAAGATTGCAACGGAAAGCAGCCCTTCGACTTCGCTCAGTTTGACAAATTAGTTACTACTCTTTGTTTTCTTCTATATTTATTGGAAGAAATTCCAAACCAACCCAAATCGAATTATAAAATCACGATAAGGATAATTTGGTGCTGTATAAAAATTACTTGCCGTCATTCTAGAATTAAAATGCTCCGCTTTAAGGAAAATCCTAGTTTGACGGATTCTAGCATTAATAAAAAAGTCTATCATTGGAAAATCGCCAACCTTTCTTTGATTTTGCACAAACGCTTCGGAGGTTACTGGATTATAATCGTTGATATAATATTTGGTAAAATAATTAAATATAAAACCCGTTTGGAGGTACATTGCTTTTTTGAAAAAATAATTGGTAAAGTAAAGTGAATTTCTAGTCACTATTTTTGGCAGATTAATTATATCATTTTCCTGATCAACTTGTTGGTATAGTATTGTGTTATCTAAAGCCAATTTCCACCATTTAAACTCACGGCTCACTTTTATCGACAAATAATTAATGGCTTTATCGTATTGTTTTGGCGATATAATTTGTTGTTGTGGATCGGTCGCATCGTTACTAAAATACAAATGATCTTTGATGGAACTTAGCTGTAACGATGCATCTAGCCATTGGGTTTTGGCAGTGGCTTCGATGTTATTTATTTTTTCATTCTTGAAATCGTTGAACCAATTGTAATTAACATAACTGCTTTGATACAAATTATAAATATGATCTGGAATCTTATTCAGCATTTGGTATTGAAAAACAAACTCGTTTTTGGGGTTGAGCTTATAATTCAGTTTTGCATCGAAGTTTGACATGGGTTGGTTTGAAATTGAATTGGAATAGGTAAATGATCCAATCCATTTGTTTTTTCTGTAATCATATTGACCGCCAACCGAATTAATTTTGTCGCTCAGAGAACTTGGAATTGTACCCGAATCTAAGATCAATATTTTGTCGTAGTAATAGTTGTATCTAAAATCTTCTATAAAAAACTGAAACTTTCCAAATAAGGAATTTTCATACATTGCCCCAACTTTATTATACATTCGGTTATATCGAGTTTGGTCGTTGATATTACTAGGGATATAAGAATCCCCGAACCGGTAAATAGTTGTATTGCCAACTGTTGAAGGAACAGTGGCTTGATTGTATTCAAAAAATTTGTTTTCGTAATTGAATTGGTGTGTTATGTATAGGTTGTTATCGCCTTTTTTCTCATTAATTCTAAAATTATGATCAAAGAAAGTCCTTTTGCCTTTCATAAACGATTTGGCATCTTTAAAGTATACTTCAAGTCGGGCTCGGTTTGAAAAGGCTCCATCTTCACTTTCAAAATCTTCAATGGTTGTAATTCCTCCATTTTCTCCGTTTAGGAAATCTTGCCCCGTGAAATGAAAATTCAGATAATATCTTTTATTTAGCGAATTATAGCTAGATGTAAACCTAAAATTTCCTGAGCTTGAGAGTTGGTTGATGTATTTCCCCAAAGAACGCAATCCTTTGAAAGCAACCGACATATTAAATCGTTCAGAAGTATTAACCGTAATGAAAGCATCAACGGATTGTCCTTGCTCCATAGTGGTTTTGAAATATAGTTCAGTAACCGGCGTGGCTACAGAATAATATTTAATATCGTTAACACCTAAATAATTAAATTGCTTTCCAGAAAAGCCAATTTCCGGAAGTGAAGTGAAATTTTTAAATCCGAAATCGAGAACTGCATACGTTTGTCCTTCGTTGGCGAATGGCAAAAGCCCGAAAATATCTTTTCGCAAATAGTTGTATTCGTATTCTTTTTTGATGCTTAAAGAAGTGTCTACATAAGTAGTATCTTTTTGCAAAGTGATAATTCTATATTGATTAAAAGCGGCTTTAGGTTGCTTCTTTTGAATACTCTTATCGGCATCCGTTTGGTCCTCTTGAGAAAAACCAATTGAAAAAATAAACAAAAAGAGTATGGTAAATAAGTATTTCATCTTAAAATATTTCGCAGCAAAAATACATAAAACAATTTGTAATAAAATCATAAAAAAAACCATCCCAATTATTGAGATGGTTTTTAAAACATTCGATTGAAAAAGTTATTCTTTAATAAATTTCTTAATAACTAAACTTTTATCAGATTTAAACGTTACAAAATATACGCCTGAAGAAAGGTTGGAAACATCAATACTATTATTTATTATATTTCCTGACATATAAATTTGCTTACCAGAAATATCATTTATAGTAATTGCACTTAAAACTACACTATCACTAGTAGAGTAATTTAAAATTCCTTTTACAGGGTTTGGATATATATTGATATTGTTTTCTGAAAATTCATCAGTTCCTAAGGTAGTTTCAATTACAAAATTATCTATCAGCACACCATCATAACTATCAGCTTCATCTGATTGAAAAACAAATCTGAATAGCATATTTGACTGCGGAGTTGGAGAGGTAGAGCCAAATGCCGTAAGATCAAAAACATACTGTCTTTTTGTTCCATTGGTTGTGCCACTAGCATTAATACCACTAGCATCCCCTGTCCACTCTCCACCAACGCAGAAAGCACATCCAGTATCGGCTGTATACCAATTTGTGTCAGATACAGAACCTAATCGGTTCCAGCTTGTTCCTCCGTTAGTTGAGTATTGCATATAAAGAATATCACCACCGTAAGGCAAATCAAAAGCCATTTCGAACTTTAAGATCGGGTTTTGTACTGCTGACAAATCATAGCATCTAGAAGTTAAGTATGATTTTGTGTCGTTTGGATATGTATCAGTTAAAACCGTAGCGTATACATTTGAAGTGTCAGTTAAATTCGTCTTGTTTACAATACCTTTTTGCCACACTGAGGTATTCGATATAGCTTCATTAAAAGTTATTAAATTATCTGTAGTAGATTCGAAACCATTAACTTGATTTAAACTTCCGGACTCATTTACAAAAATATAAGTTGATTTAGTGTTATTCGAGCTAAAAACATCACCAGCAATAGTTGTTGTAATATTTAACAAATGAGTCCCAGGTGAAAGTGCTGAAGTGTTTACAGTTATTTGCTGACTACCAGTAGAACATGTTGAAAGAGTTCCATTCCAAACCAAATTGGTGTTAGTTCCTCCATCAATATTATAGGATATATTTACTGATGTAATAGTGTTAGTTCCTAAATTTTTAAAAGTAATAGTTGGAGAAATAATTGTAACTCCACAGTTTATAGAGTTATTTGATGGTATAGCGTCCAAGCTAACATCGTTCTGAGCTGTTGCATAATTTATTCCAATATTTACAGCAAACCATGCATTGGTTACAGCAATAACTTCTGGTCCACTGGCACAGTATAAATTATTTGCCACTTCAATAGAAAATATTCTTGCATCAAAGAAATTAGAATTTGGTGTTAAATAGTCCCTTTCAGTGTAGTATGCAATTTGGGATGATTTCACCATTCCTATTCCTGTAACATTGTAAGTATCTCTTTCAGCAATGGGAGCATTATTTATACCCGCTTTACCAACAGTCAATATATAAAACCAATGATTCATTACACCACTGTTACCATGAACTCCACAATAATCATTTGATGAGGTTGGTGTACATGCTCCATCTTCAGCAGTTACGACCCAATTTGTTCCGCGAAAAGTATCGGGGTCTCCAAAAGTCAAAGGTGTGGCCATGGATCTTAAACCGGTTCCACCCGCTGTTGTATCTTCTCCTATTTTCCATACATTTGCAACTGGTGTACCTGTTAAAGAACCGGTTCTGCCAAAATGTTCTATACATGCTCCCCAGATATCTGAAAAACCTTCATTCATAGCACCAGAATGATTTCGATAGGCAAGATTAGCAGTATATGTACAAATTGCATGTCCAATTTCATGACCACATATATCTATAGAAGTATATGGTTTAGAAGCTCCGTCACCATATGTCATAAATGAACCATTCCAATAAGCGTTATTTAAATTTGCCGCTGTTTGTTTAAAATGAACATAACTTTTAATTAAACCATTATTATCATCAAATCCATTTCTGTTGAAAATTGTTTTCCAAAAATCATAAGTCATTTCAGCTCCCCAATGCGCATCTTGGGCAGCATTATCAAAAAAAGTATTAGCATGTTCTGCTAAAGTCCAATTATTATCATTATCTTGAAAGTGAACATTTTGATATGTATTTATTATTCTTTCACAATTGTAAGTAACAATTTGTGCACCTCTAGTCAAATCATTTAAAACATATTTATTAAGAGGAGTATCAAATCTAGTCTCGATGCTTCTTAAACCACTGTATTTAGTATTTGCATTTCCGGTAATTAAAGTTTCAAACTTTACAACATCGCCTTTATCGCTTGAGGTGTTCGCTATATGCTTAATAATTGGATTTTTATAGAGTATTTCACCATTTTGGGCATCTACGAAAATTTCTTGTCTAGAAACTGGCTCAATAGCATAGACGTCATATTTATATGCCAACTTAACTTCTCCAGTTTTAACAACTGGAAAAATTACCAATTCACCTTTAGGTTTTTCATAATTAACAATTTGGGCCTGCTCTGCATCTTCCCATAAATATTTGGTCGCATTTATACTTGCTAAAGCATAATTTAATGCATCATCATAATCTATAGAAGGAACTAAATTAAGTAAAGATGCGTTATACAACTCACCATTTATTGATACCACATTAGTATTTTTAACATGGATTATTAATGTCCCAAATTCAACTTTAATTCCTTTGTAATATTGTTGATGACGTTGATGAACTAATCCCGTTTCATCCATAGTTTCCTTACTAGGTATAAATGAATTATTAGAATCTAGCTTTTGATTATTTAAAAAATAACTAACAGCATTCTCTTTTGAAATGATCTTATCAAATTTTATAATTTTTTGAAATGGTTCATTCTCTTCACGTTTATTTTGTCCATTTGAAAAGGATGATAGAAAAAGGATAATAACTAGTTCTAAATAATGTTTTTTCATAAATATATTTTTAAAAATTATTAATTAGGATCGAATTGAAAAGATTATTCTCAAAGGAAAACAAAGATATGTAAAGATATAAAACAGATTTAGAATAAAAAGAGCTACTTAAAAAAGTAGCTCTTTTAATTATAAAATATATTTCATATTAATTATAACCTGGATTCTGTACAATTCCAGGATTTCCGTTTAACTCATCTTGTGGAATAGGCAGTGCCCATTTGTAACTTGATAAAGGTAAATTAAGTGGATCAGCAGCAGGGAAATTTGAAGAGCTTGAAGAATAATCCGCTGGATCTCTATCAACACCTGAAATACCAGCTAACGCACCTAATCTTTTGATATCAATATATCTGTATCCTTCAAAAGCGAATTCAATTCTTCTTTCATCAAGAATAGCTTTCCAAGCTGCAGTTGCGTCAGCGTAAGGGGGAGTTGTTTGATTTGCTGCGAAACGCTTGTCTCTTAAAATGTCAATTGCATTGGCTGCACCAGGTAAATCACCAGCAGCAACTCTTGCTTCTGCTTTAATTAAATACATTTCAGAAATACGTACTATTTTGTAATCATTGTTGAAGCCTCCAGTTGCAGTAGAAGCAGCAGTTGCAGCTCCGGTAGCAACGCCACCATGTTTTCCAATGATTAACTTGTCTGAATTTCTAAAATCAGCAGATGTTGCATAATTAGGATCAATAATAGAGGAAGGAGCAACAATAGTTTTTGTTCTAAAATCTAAAGGGTTAGCATTTAAAAGATTGAATAAAGATCTTCCAACTTCATAAAAAGGAGAACCATTCAAATTTGGCTTTACTGAACACCATCCGTTATGAAGGTTAGAACCTTGTGTGTTTTGTTGCCCAGTTCTTTTTAATCTGAAGATAACTTCAGTATTAGCTGGCTCATTATCAGTAAAGAAAACTTTATTATAGTCTGCTTGTGTCGCAGCTAGGTTAACTCCCGATTCTGAAATTACTTTATCAGCCCAAATTTCTGCGTTAGTATAATCCCCTTTTAAAGCATAAGCTCTCGCTTTTAATGCTTTCGCTAAATTTACACTAGCGTAGCTTGTTGGAGATGTTAAAATTGGCGAACCAGTTGGTATTCCTCCCGTTGTTAAAGAACCAAAAATTACTAGAGCACTATCTAAATCAGAATGAATTAATGTGTAAAAAGCACCATTTGTAGCACGAGGAGAATTTGACTCTGAAGTCGTTATTATGCGATCCGCTAATATTCCGGCTAAAGCATCGTTACTTTTTGGATCTGGGGAGAAGTAAGACATTATTTTTAAATGACATAATGCTCTCGTAGTAATTGCTTCTGCTTTAATTCTGGAAATAACGTCAGCATCTGATGCATCAATCGGAGTTATTCTATCTGCATAAGTGATTACACGATTTATTCTTGATAAAGCAAAGTATAAATTACCCCAAATTATTCCAGGTGAATCCGAAGAAGGAATTACAAAGAAAATCCAGTTGTCAGAAATACCCTGACCTCCATTAGCATATCCAATACCGGCTTCGTCAGTAAATACTGAGGTAAAAACCGCGTCCTCACGGTCGGTCATAAGATTATAAGAAGAACTCATCAGCTTTCTTAAATCAGCAGAGGTTTGGACAGCAACATCATCAGTTAAAGCACCGGGTGTAAAAGGCGTTAACAAATCCTCATCACAAGATGTTAAAAACAAACCTGTGAATACTAATAATACAAATATTTTTTTCATTTTTTTAACAATTTTAAATTAAAATTTCAAATCTAGACCAAAAGTAACTTGCTTAGGTGTAGGATACTGATAAACGTCAAAATTTCTATCACTTTCCGGATCAAATCCTTGCCATTTAGTAAAGTTATATAAATTTTCTCCTTGTAATGTTAAGGCAACATCCGTAAAGAAAGTTTTTTCTAAGAATTTTTTAGGAAACTTATAACCAATCTTAATATTTCTCAATCTAACATATGAAGCGTCTTTTAAAAATCTGTCAGATAAATCATCCAAACCTCTGTTACCAGCATTGTTTGAAGGAATATTAGCGCTAGTATTGGTCGGAGTCCAGGCATTAGCTAAATCACTTGTTACATTAAAAGTTCCAATATTGTCTGGATCATATAAGTTCTCTAAGTCAAAATCAAAACGCCATACATCAAATGCATAAGTAAAAAGTGTACTCAAGAAGAATCCTTTGTAATCTAAATCAAAACCAAAACCACCTTGGTATCTTGGTATAGATGTTTTACCAGTAGCTCTCTGATCTGCAGCTGTAGGAGATTCTGTGGGAACACCGTTTATATCTTCAAACAATAATTGTCCGTTTAAAGGATTTACGCCTAAATAAGGATAAACAAAAAACTCATTTACTGTACGACCATTTGATGATTGGTTAACTGTACCTTCTGAAATAGTTCCTTCATTAGCCTTAATTCCGTTAATAGTATTTTGATTGTAAGCACCATTTGCATTCACGCTAAATAAGAAGTTATCGTTTTTTACAACATCATAAGCCAATGTTAATTCAAATCCTTTATTAACAACGTATGCATCAGAATTAATCCTAAGCGTTGTTGTTCCAGTAGAAGGAGACAAAGGTTGATCTAAAAATACATTAATAGTTTTTTTGTTGTAATGCTCAAAAGAACCTCTTAATCGGCTATTATTAAGTAATTCAAAATCTAAACCAAAATTATACTGTTTTGTAGTTTCCCATTGCAAACCTGGAAATCCAAAATTAATGGCATAACCCTGTCCGGTATTGTACGTATTGTTAGTATCTTGATAAGTGTCTTGAAACCCTGGTGGATTAATACCTGCATATATAGATCCATCAACAATTCTCTGATTTCCTACAGTACCTATAGAACCTCTAAGTTTTAATACTTTTACAGCATCTAGTGATTTCATAATACTTTCTTCCAAATTCAATCTTCCTCCTAATGACCAAAAGATTTCGCTATTAGTAACAGCTGTTTGAAATCTACTTGAAGAGTCTCGTCTCCCTGAAGCAACAAAACCAAATATCTTATTATAATCATAATCAAAAGAAGCAAAGTAAGAAATTAAATCAACTCTTAAATTAGAAGCTGATATTGTTGGAACATGAAAATCATCAGCAGCTGTATCCGTTACATATCCTGATCCAGTATTAGGTACAAAAGTTAACGGATTCAAACCTCTTTGTCTGAAATTATTAGTGTTTAGTCTTGAATGGTTATATTCAGAACTTCCAACTAAGTTGAATGTATGCTTACCAAAAGTTTTGTTATATTCTAATTGAAAAAGATTGTTGAATAAAAACTCTCTTCTTTGGTTAATATCTTCGAAACCTGTAATTCCATCTGCAGGAGCAAACAATAATGCATTAAAAGAAATTGGAAACTCAGCTTGATTGAATCTGGTAGATAATAATTGACCACCTGTTCTTATTCTTGCTGTAAAATCTTTAGTTAATTTGTATGAAAGCTCAGTTGTTACATCAATTCTGGTTTCTTCAGTTAAATTAGCATACGTTTGTAATTTATCTAACAAGAATAACGGCGTATACAATAAAGTACCATCTGTTTGATACAGGTCAAATACTTGCTGTGAACCAGTATATTGGCTAGGAGAAATATAAGGTGCAGAAAGATATGCTCCTAACACATAATTTCTGTTAATCGCCCCACCACCTAAGTTGGTAGCCTCATTATTTTTAGAATACCCAAAAGCCGTATTGACAGAATATTTTAATTTTTCATTTGGAGATTTACCATTTAAATTATTTCTAACTGTAAACCTTTTTAAATTAGTAGATTTAAGCACACCTTCTTGATTAAAATAACTTACAGATGTGAATGAATTTATATTTTTTGAGCTATTTTCGATACTCAAATTATTATTACTACTTATACCTGTTTGAAAGAAAGTATTAATCCAATTCGTATCGATATTATAGGCTGCAATTTCAGAATCGGTAAAAGCTGCTCCAGTAGCTGGGTTAGAAGCTCCAAAACCAACACCATAATCTCTTTCGATTCTTAACAACTGTCTTGCGTTTGCATACTTGTATTTAGGCACCTGCAAATCACTAACACCGTATGCAGTTGAATATCTGAAAGAAGTTTTTGCTTCCCCATATTTACCTTTTCTCGTTCTAATAACAATTACACCATTAGACCCTCTAGAACCATACTCTGCTATTGCAGCAGCATCTTTCAAAACGTCAACCGAAGCAATATCATTAGAATTTATAGATCTGAAGTTATCACTATTTGAAGGAAAACCATCAATAACATACAAAGGATCAGTATTACCATTGTAAGTACCGACACCTCTAATAACAACTGATGATTTAGCACCAGGCTGACCTGTACTTCCAGTAATGTTAACCCCTGCCAACTGTCCTTGTAATGTATTAATTGCATTCGCATTCGGACGGTTTTCAATTGTTCTGCTACTTACTGTTGATTGTGCTGTAATAGCAGATTTTTTACTTACATCTCTATACCCTTGAACTACAATTTCGTTAAGTTTAATTCCTTCCTGAAGTTTGACATTAACATTATTTGCAGCACCAATAGTAACTGTTGCATCAGATGCACCAACGAAAGAAATTACAAGAACTTCTCCTGCTTTTGCAATAATGGAATATTTTCCATCAAAATCTGTTTGTGTACTTCGTTTTGTTCCTTTAACAACAACATTTGCACCAGGAAGCGGTCCAGTTATATCTGAAACAACACCAGTTACAGTTTTCTCTTGTGCAAAAGAAAACTGCATTGATAACGCTAACAATAGCGTAAAAATCCATTTGAACTTTGATCTCATATTAATTTTATTTGAGTTAGTTAGTTTGCAAATTTCATAATAATTTCTTAATTAACCAAATATTAACATGTAATAATAAATATTTTATAATGTTAAATATTTACAGTAATGTTTTAATTATTTAAAAATGATACCGTTAAACTACAAAAGCTGCGTGATTTTTTCTTATTTTTATAAAAAATAGAATATGCTAAGACTTAAATTCTCAAATTTTGAAATAGAATGTGGAACTGATGAAGCTGGTCGAGGTTGTCTTGCTGGGCCAGTTACTGCAGCAGCTATTATATTGCCAGAGACTTTCGAATTGAGTTTACTCAATGACTCCAAACAACTATCTGAAAAAACAAGGGAAAAACTTAAACCCATAATAGAAGAAAAAGCCATTTCTTTTTCTGTTACACATTTAGAACCACTAATTATAGATGAAATAAATATTTTAAACGCATCAATCAAAGCAATGCAGGAAAGCATCTTAAAACTTGACCCTATACCTAATTATATAATAGTTGATGGAAATAGCCCCCTTACCCCAAAAGGGGGAATTAAAAATAAAGGCGGTAAAGTTTTGACGGATTCCGAAATTGAGTTACTGCTTTCGATTCCAAATACCTCAATAATAAAAGGTGACTCAAAATACATGAGTATTGCTGCAGCTTCTGTTTTAGCGAAAACATACAGAGATGAGTACATGAATAAAATTCACGAAGAATTTCCAATATATAATTGGAAGAAAAACAAAGGCTACCCTACAATAGAACACCGTGAAGCCATTAGAAAATATGGCGTAACAAAATACCATCGAATGAGTTTTCGATTATTGCCAGAACAATTGAAACTAGATTTATGATTGTAGATTAACGATTTTAGATTTCAAAACGTTTAAAATTAGCTTCAAAAAGTGTAGAAAAATGTTTTACTATTTTTTCTTTTAATTCTACTTCATTAACTTTTTCTCCTAATTCAACATGCATCGAAGTTACAGCTTTACCTTTTATTCCACATGGAATAATATTGTCAAAGTAACCCAAGTTTGCATTTACATTTAGTGCAAAACCATGCATGGTTACCCAACGGCTGGCACGAACGCCCATAGCACAAATTTTTCGGGCAAATGGCGTTCCTATATCTAGCCAAACTCCGGTTTCTCCTTTGCTTCTTGTGCCTATAATATTATACTCTGCTAAAGTCAATATTATTACCTCTTCCAGAAAACGTAAATATTTATGGATATCGGTAAAAAAGTTTTCTAAATCTACTATTGGGTAACCCACAATTTGTCCCGGCCCATGATATGTAATATCGCCTCCTCGATTAATTTTATAAAATGTAGCACCTTTAGCTTCCAATTGCTTTTCGGATAAAAGCAAATTACTCATATCGCCACTCTTTCCTAAAGTATAAACATGCGGATGCTCTACAAATAGAAAATAGTTTGGCGTTTCCAAATTGCTTTCATCCTTCCTGTTTTGTATTTTAATATCTACTATTTGCTTGAATAATTCCTCTTGATAATCCCAAGTATCCTTATAATCTCTATTCCCTAAATCGTGAAGTTGGATTTTTTTATTCATGTTTACCTTATGACCTCGCAAAATTACAAATATTAAATGCTATATTATTTTCAAATTGATACATTTTCAAATTATCCCTATCTTTGATCGCTTAAATACATACTATGCAATTTTCAGAACAAGAAATCATTAGAAGAGATAAATTAAAAGCTCTTCGCGAATTGGGAATTAACCCTTATCCTGCGGATTTATTTCCTGTTAACCATTCATCTAAACAAGTAAAGGAAAATTTTACAGAGGGCAAGAAGGTCATTGTTGCAGGTCGTTTAATGAGTGTTCGCGATCAAGGGAAAGCTTGTTTTGCCGAATTGCAGGATAGCGAAGGCAGAATTCAGCTGTATTTAAATCGTGATGTGATTTGTCCCGAAGAAGATAAAACAGTATACAATCAAATTTTTAAAAAACTAACTGACTTAGGTGATTTTATTGGTATTGAAGGCGAATTATTCACGACACAAGTTGGTGCCAAATGTATTCGCGTAGAAAAATTTAGTTTTTTAAGCAAAACATTACGCCCATTACCATTGCCAAAAACCGACGAAGAAGGAAACGTTCACGATGCTTTTAATGATGCCGAATTGCGTTACCGTATGCGTTATGTAGATTTAGTTGTAAATCCGCAAGTGAAAGAAGTCTTTATGAAAAGAACAAAATTGTTCACCGCCATGAGAACCTTCTTTAACAATGCTGGTTACATGGAAGTGGAAACTCCAGTATTACAATCTATTCCGGGTGGTGCTGCAGCTCGCCCGTTTATTACACATCATAATAGCTTAGATATTCCTTTATATATGAGAATTGCAAACGAATTGTATTTGAAAAGATTAATCGTTGGCGGATTTGATGGTGTGTATGAGTTTTCTAAAAACTTCAGAAACGAAGGAATGGACAGAACTCACAATCCAGAATTTACTGCGATGGAAATCTATGTAGCCTACAAAGACTATAATTGGATGATGGAAATGACCGAAAATCTTTTGGAATATTGTTCTAATGAAGTAAACGGAACTACAGAATCAACTTTTGGCGAACACAAAGTAAACTTCAAAGCGCCTTATGCCAGAGTTACCATGACCGATGCTATCAAACAATTTACTGGTTTTGATATATCGGGTAAAACAGAAGCTGAAATTTTTGAAGCTGCAAAATCAATGCATATTGAAGTGGATGAAATCATGGGTAAAGGAAAATTGATTGATGAGATTTTTGGAGCAAAATGCGAAGGAAACTTTATTCAACCAACCTTTATTACCGATTATCCAAAAGAAATGTCGCCTTTATGCAAAGAACACAGAGACAATCCCGATTTGACGGAACGTTTTGAGTTGATGGTTTGCGGCAAAGAAATTGCAAATGCTTATTCAGAATTAAATGATCCTATTGACCAACGAGGACGTTTTGAAGCACAAATGGCTTTAGCAGAAAGAGGAGATGACGAAGCCAACGGAATTATTGATGAAGATTTTTTACGGGCTTTAGAATATGGTATGCCGCCAACTTCTGGATTAGGTATTGGAATGGATCGATTGATTATGTTCTTAACCAATAATCAATCAATTCAGGAGGTGCTATTCTTTCCACAAATGAGACCTGAGAAAAAACTGCTTGAATTAACCGAAGATGAAAAACTTATTGTAAGTCTATTAAAAAAAGAAAACAATCAACCATTATTAGAGCTTAAAGAAAAATCGACTTTAAGCGGAAAAAAATGGGATATTGCCATGAAAGGTTTGTCTAAACATGGATTAACCAAAGTAGCGGTTGATGGAGAAAACAAAACAGTGATTTTGAACTAAAATTGAACTCAATTATTTCTTTTTTATAAACTTTTTGTTAAACATTAAACCTTTTAAAATCATTAACGTCCAATGGGCTCATAATCTAAAAACATATAAAATGAAAAAAGTAATTGTAGCGGCATTATTAGTTATAGGGATAACAGCATTTGCTCAAGAAAAAGAAGGCATAAGAGCCAAAAGAGAAAAATTAACTACGGAACAAAAAGTTGATTTTCAAGTAAAAAAATTGTCTAAAGATTTGGACTTAACAGCGGAACAAACTAAATCAGTTCAAGATTTAGTTGCTAACCAGGTTAAAAAAAGAGAATCCAAAAGAGCTGAAATGGAAGAGAACAAAGAAAAAAAATTAGCTGAGATGAAAGCTGAAATGGAAAAAGAGCAAGCGGCAGTTAGTGCAGACATGAAAAAAATCTTAACTCCTGAACAATTTGCTAAATGGGAAAAAATTCGTGAAGAAAAAAAAGATAATTTAAAAGAAAAGATGCTTGAAAGAAGAGAAAAAATAAAAACAAAAGAGCTTCTAGAAACTAAATAAAAATAAATTTTGAGTTTTCATCAAAATAAATTAATTTTGAAATTATTAATACAACTAAAATTTACACTATGAAAAAATTAATTGCTGCTTTAACTTTAACGTTAGCATTTACAATCAGTTTAAATGCACAAATTAAAAAATCAACAACAGCTGAAGAAGTTACAGAAATAAAAGAAATGGCATCTGTTGAAGAAAGTAAAAAAGAAATTGCATCTGTTGAAAAAAGTAAAAAATATGCCGAAGAATTATCTGCTTATTTAGGCTTAAATGACACACAGAATCAAGATTTTTACAGATTGTTTGAACAAAAGAACAGAACTCTTGAAGATAAAAATATATCTGTAGAAAGAAGAAAAGAAGTTTCAAGAATTATTGAAGCAAAAATAAGAGCTTCATTAGATGCAAATCAAATTGAAAAATTAGAAAAAAATCCAGAATTATTTAAAAGATTGATTAACTAGGCACTATTACGCAAAGTGTCTACGTTATAGTATCTAACAATTTATTTCTTAGTCCAAAAAATCCGTCTAGAAAAAACTAGACGGATTTTTTATTTTTTACTGTATTTTTCAGAATTATAAAATTGATTTACTTCACCAGCCTCATTTCATCTACAATATGTTTTGCTCCCGAAAATTTCTCGATTATCCAAAGTACATATCGAATATCAACATTAATTGTCCTCTGTAATTTAGCATCAAAAATAACATCTCCTGCCATAGCTTCAATATTACCATCAAATGCCAAACCAATTAATTCTCCTTTTCCATTAAGAACTGGCGAGCCTGAGTTTCCTCCTGTGATATCATTATCTGTTAAGAAATTTACATGAAGTGAACCATCTTTATCGGCAAATCTTCCGTAGTCTTTATTCTTATTCATTTCCAAAACTTTTATTGGTAAATCAAATTCTTGGTCTCCCTTTTTATACTTTTTAATTTGACCATCGAGTGTTGTATAGTTATTGATTTTTGCGTCATTACGCTTGTCAGCAGGTAATGAACGAACTTTTCCATAAGTTAAACGCAATGTTGAATTGGCATCTGGATATTTAATAGTTCCTATTTTAGATTCTCTTAGAC
>CANJWG010000019.1 GCA_947478365.1 Flavobacteriaceae bacterium
AATTACTAATCACTATTTACAAATTACTTTTTTAAAGGATATGTTTTTCTGCGTGATAGGACGAACGCACTAACGCACCACTTTCAACATGACGGAATCCCATTTCCTTGCCTAGTTTTTCATATTTTGCGAATTGTTCCGGAGTAATGAATTCTTTGACGGGCAAATGTTTTTTACTTGGTTGTAAATATTGACCGATAGTAACTATGTCTACATTTTGATCACGCAAATCTCGCATGGTTTGCATCACTTCCTCTTCGGTTTCGCCAAGACCAAGCATAATGCCCGATTTGGTTCTGCGAATTCCTTGGTCTTTTAGGTATTTTAGAACTGCTAAACTTCGGTCATATTTTGCCTGAATACGAACTTCACGTGTCAAACGACGAACAGTTTCTACATTATGCGATACTACTTCAGGATTAGCTTCAACAATTCTGTCTATAATTCTTTCAACACCTTGAAAATCGGGGATTAGCGTTTCTAAAGTTGTTTCCGGATTCATTCTGCGAATGGCCTGAACAGTTTCTAACCAAATGATAGAACCCATATCTTTCAAATCATCACGATCAACACTTGTAATTACGGCATGTTTTATTTTCATAATCTTGATGGAACGCGCCACTTTTTCGGGTTCATCCCAATCTACTGTTTCCGGACGACCGGTTTTTACACCACAAAAACCACAAGATCGCGTGCATATATTTCCAAGAATCATAAAGGTTGCAGTGCCTTCTCCCCAGCATTCGCCCATGTTTGGACAACTTCCCGAAGCGCAAATAGTGTTGAGTTTGTATTTATCAACTAAGCCACGGAGTTCGGAGTATTTCTGTCCAATAGGTAATTTTACTTTTAGCCATTTTGGTTTAGCTCCAGTTAGTTCAACTTTGCTTCGTGTGCCAATAGGGAAATTAGTATCTAGGATAGTGTCCATTAGTAAATTTTTTGTGGTACAAAGATATAGAATGTAGTTTGAAGATTTGTTGATTTTAGAATTCAGTTTTTTTACACACAAATAAATAAATCAAATTATATATTGTTTACTCCACAAAATCCATTTCTCGGTTATGGGTTTCACTTATTGTGAGCGTTGCATAAATTCCAAGTGCAAAAGCTATTGCTCCTACGATTGCTGCTGATATAATTACGCTGCGGGTTTGTTTTAAATAATCAAAACCAATAAGCATTAGTGGTACAGAACCTCTTATCATATTAGGTACACTTGTAGTAGCCGTGCTTCGAAGGTTGGTGCCAAATTGTTCTGCTGCGACAGTAACTAACATCGCCCAAAAACCAGACCCGAAACCAATCCAAAAGCAATAAAAATAGTACATGTTTTCGGTTTTCTTTCCACTAAAAAGCATCATTATAACTCCAACTAGCGTTAAAAGCAACATGTATAAGATAGCTTTTTTTCTTGATTTTAAAACATGTGAAAACCATCCGCTTGAAAAATCACTTATCGAAGTGGCGATATAGGCCCACATGATTGCCTTTCCAGGATTGATGGAAGCGATGCCCATTTCGGGAGCAAATTGGTTGGCCATAAAAACCAAAATTCCCATACAATACCAGATTGGAATTCCAATAAAAACACAACGCATGTATTTCATGAATAAGACTTTATTAGAAAAAAACGAAAAGAAATTACCACGCTTAATCGCTTTGTTTTCTTTGACTGCTTTAAAAATTCCACTTTCAGCCACACTGATTCTCAACACTAATAATGCTATACCTAGTAAGCCTCCAATAATGTATGCTGTTGTCCAGCTTCCTGCTAATTCAACAGTAAATTGAGCAACCACAGCGCCAAGTACACCAAACCCAGCTACAATTGACGTTCCAATAGCACGCAATTCTTTAGGTAAAGTTTCAGTAACTAAAGTGATTCCGGCTCCTAATTCGCCAGCCAAACCAATTCCTGCAATAAATCGCAAAACGGCATAAATAGTTCCTTTGTCAGCAAAATTCATTTGTGGTAAAAAACCGCAGGCAATATTGGCTAATGAATACACTATAATAGAACCAAATAAGACTGAAAGCCGTCCTTTTTTATCGCCATAAACACCCCAAATGATTCCACCAAGAACAAGTCCAATCATTTGATAATTGATAATCATGGTGCCTACTTTATCTGCATCCAATCCCATGCTTTCTAAACTTGGAATTCGCACAATACCAAAAAGTAACAAATCATAAATATCGACAAAATAACCAAGAGCTGCTATTATTACGGGAAAGCTTAATAGAATTCGAAGTTTTTCTTTGGTGGTAAATTGTTTCATTTCTATAATTTTAATTTGTTAAATATAGAAATAAAACTAAAAAACCTGCAAGAATTAAATTCCTACAGGTTGATACTATTTTTTTGTTATTCCCAGGAACTAAGAATCTATTTTTAAATCTGATTATGAGATTCCTCCTATGTCGGAATGACAATGTTGTAAGTTATACTTAATTTCTTTTATGGGTTATACTCCCAAAGCGGATTTTGTTTTTTTAATTAACCCATCTTTATGCAGCATTACCGAAATTGCTTTTAATCGAACAAAGGGAATGCTTATGTAAACAAAACCATCTTTCCCCGATTGTGTGCCCCAAGAATTCTTTACTTTGTAATATAAATTTCCTTTTTGGTCAGCAACTTTACCCACTATGTGCATTAAATGGTCGTCTTGTGTGTCATAATTTTCAAATTCCGCCTGACGATAGTCAGCAGAAATCTTTTTCTCTGGTTTGATTTCCGTTAGTATAGTTGTAGCATCATTATCATTTTCGGGTACAACGGCTATGCCAAATTTGCCTGAAAAAGTACTTTCGCTAACATCAGTATCTAGCGCCAGTGTAAAACCTTTATCTAATGCATTATCAATGTTTTGTATAAATTCATCTAAAGGCAAGTTACACATAATTCCGTTAGCAAAATTATCGGGTATACTTAAAATAAATTTAGAATAAGAAGGCTGATTGGTAAACGAAGTAATCGTCACATAATCATCTAAATTAAGTTTAGTAGTGCTTAAGAACTGCATAGGAGTAAGTCTCTTGTCTGCAGTAACTGTTTTAGTATCAATAGAAGTGTTAGGTGATACTATTAAAGAGTTTTCATCAAACTTACCCATATAAGTATCTAGTATAGCAGCATAATCTTTCTTCCAATTGGGATACTTTTTAGGAGTTTCTGCCACTGCTTTTTTAACAACAGTTTCTAGTTCTTCCACCATTTTAGCATGATTAAAATTCAATTCAGCATTAGTTTTCCCAATAAAATTACTCTCAGGAACAATGCCATACTTACGCGCACTATTAATCACATCATGGCTCAAACCACCTTCGCCAAATTGCGCTTTTCCTTGTCGCATTACATAATTCTCCGCTTTTTCAAGATAGGTATTGCGCACATTATACATTTCAGAAAGATCGATTCTGTTTCCTGTCAAACGAATGATTTCAGCCTCTAAGAACGAAGTAGTAGAAAAACTCCAGCATGTTCCCGTTTGACCTTGAGAGATGACAGGAGTTGCTTCAATATCTTTAATAGTATGAAATTCATAAGCTTGAGAAAATCCGGTATAACTAATTAGTAAGAATGTAACGTAAAATAGTGGCTTGTTCATATGGATTTACTATTTGTTTTTTGTAGTTAAGAGTAAAAAATGATTTATTTTTACGCTAAAATAGAGCATTTTATTTTTCATAACTTTTATTTTAACAAATTTTAGCATTTACATGAATTCAATTAATTGGAAAACAGTTAACCATTTTGAAGATATAACCTATAAGAAATGTAACGGCGTAGCCCGAATTGCCTTCAACAGACCCGATGTTCGCAACGCGTTTCGCCCGAAAACTACATCTGAATTATTACAAGCATTTCATGATGCTCAGGAAGACACTTCCATTGGTGTAGTATTGCTTTCTGCCGAGGGGCCAAGTTCTAAAGATGGAGTTTGGTCATTTTGTTCTGGCGGCGATCAAAAAGCTAGAGGACAACAAGGATATGTTGGTGAGGATGGTTACCACCGATTAAACATTTTAGATGTGCAACGATTAATACGTTTTATGCCAAAAGCGGTAATTGCTGTTGTTCCAGGTTGGGCTGTTGGTGGTGGACATAGTTTGCATGTAGTTTGCGATTTGACCCTTGCTAGTAAAGAACACGCTATTTTCAAACAAACCGATGCTGATGTAACGAGTTTTGATGGAGGCTATGGTTCGGCCTATTTAGCCAAAATGGTTGGTCAAAAGAAAGCGCGTGAGATTTTCTTTTTAGGAAGAAATTATAATGCACAAGAAGCTTTTGATATGGGAATGGTCAATGCAGTTATTCCACATGCTGAATTAGAGAATACTGCCTATGAATGGGCGCAAGAAATATTAGCCAAATCTCCAACATCCATAAAAATGCTAAAATTTGCAATGAATCTAACCGATGACGGAATGGTTGGTCAGCAGGTTTTTGCGGGTGAAGCTACAAGATTAGCTTATATGACCGATGAAGCCAAAGAAGGAAGAGATGCTTTCTTGGAAAAAAGAAAGCCGAATTTTGAAAAGAAATGGTTACCGTAAATGTCGCAGAGTAGAATCTAAAAATCTAAAAATCTAAGAAGTCTAAAAATGAAACACTGGATTGAAGCCGCAAGATTGAGAACATTACCACTTTCGGTATCCGGAATTATTGTGGGAAGTTTTTACGCTATGTCACAAGCAATGTTCAACTGGAATATAGTGCTTTTTGCCTTGTTAACTACATTGGGTTTACAGATACTTTCCAATTTCGCCAATGATTATGGTGATGGCATTAAAGGAACGGATAATGAAGATAGAGTTGGTCCAAAACGAGCAATTCAAAAAGGCGTTATTACACCATTTGCAATGAAAAATGTCATGATTTTAACTTCGGTAATCACCTTGTTTTTCTCGATTTTACTAATCTATTTTGCTTTTAAAGAAAGTTACCTGATTTATTCTTTTATCTTTTTGTTTTTGGGGATTTTAGCTATTGCTTCAGCTATTCGTTATACGGTTGGAAATAGTGCATACGGTTATCGCGGTTACGGAGATGTTTTTGTTTTTATTTTCTTCGGATTGGTAAGCACTTTTGGCGTGTATTTTATGTTTTCAAAAGAAATAGATTGGCTTTTATTGTTGCCTGCAACTGCTATTGGCTTTTTGAGTGTTGGCGTTTTAAACCTCAACAACATGCGTGATGAAGAAAGCGATAGAAAGGCAGGAAAGAATACGATAGTTGTTCAAAAAGGAGGCGAATGGGCGAAAAAATACCATTACTTTTTAGTTATTTCGGCTATGGTTTTGGTTGTTGCTTTTGCGTACTTAAATAATTTTCACTTTGATCAGTACCTATTTGTAGCTGCGTATTTCCCGTTAACTGGGCATCTAATCAGAGTGGGTAAAAATAGAAACCCAAAACTCCTAGATCCAGAGTTAAAGAAATTGGCATTGAGTACCTTCTTTCTTTCTATTTTGCTGGCTTTGAGTTTAATCTATTTTGTTTCTGATTTGTTGGTTAATTATATTTAATTTATTTGATATGAAAATTACATTCTACGGACACGCTTGCATCGGAATTGAAGTTAGTGGGAAACACATACTCGTTGACCCTTTTATTACAGCCAATGAAAAAGCTACTTACATTGATGTCAACGAAATAAAAGCAGATTATATATTGCTTACACATGCGCACCAAGATCATACTTTAGATGTTGAGGAAATTGCTAAAAGAACCAATGCAATCATTGTTTCTAATTATGAAACTGCAGTTTATTATGGCAATAAAGGCTTTCAATACCATCCTATGAATCACGGTGGGAGTTGGCAATTTGATTTTGGAAAAGTAAAATATGTTGCCGCAGTGCACTCTAGCTCTTTTGCGGATGGTACTTATGGTGGAAATCCCGGTGGATTTGTAATCGAAGGTGAGCACAAAAATATCTACATCTCTGGCGATACAGCGCTTACTATGGATATGAAACTAATTCCAATGCGCACAAAGCTAGATTTAGCAATTTTCCCTATTGGAAATAACTTCACTATGGATGTTGAAGATGCTATTATTGCTGCTGATTTTGTGGATTGCGATAAGATTTTGGGTTGTCATTACGATACGTTTGGTTTTATTGTTATTAATCATGATGAAGCTAAAAAGAAATTCTTTGATGCCGGAAAAGATTTAATGCTTTTAGATATTGGAGAAAGCATTTCGCTTTAATGATGAAAGCTTCCTACTTCAAATACATACTTCATTTTAAAGAACCTTCCGGAACTTCACGAGGCATTTTAACCGATAAAGAAACTTGGTTTGTCATCTTGGAAAAAGACGGTAAAAAAGGAATAGGAGAATGCGGAATTCTGCGTAGACTATCAGTAGATGACCGACCGGATTATGAAGAAAAATTACAATGGACTTGTCAAAATATTCATCTCGGCGAACAAAAACTTTGGGAAGAATTGCTAGAATTTCCTTCTATCCAATTTGGAATTGAGATGGCTTTTTTGTCTTTAAAAAGTGAAGACCCTTTCGTTTTATTCCCTTCTGATTTTACAAAAAACACCAAAAGTATTTCTATAAATGGTTTGATTTGGATGGGTGATGAAGCCTTCATGAAAACCCAAATCGAAAACAAAATCGCGCAAGGTTTTAGCTGTGTAAAATTAAAAATTGGCGCTATAGATTTTGACAAAGAAATCGACTTATTACGCTATATTCGAGCTAATTTTGACGAAAAAGCTATTGAAATTCGAGTTGATGCTAACGGCGCTTTTAATGAAAATGAAGCTTTATATAAAATTAATCAAATAGCTGGTTTTAAGATTCATAGTATAGAGCAGCCTGTTAAAAAAAACTATACTGACACGATGTCAGTTCTGTGTAAAAACACCCAAATCCCTATAGCTTTGGATGAAGAGCTAATTGGCGTGTTCACAACAAAAGAAAAGCAAGATTTGCTAAAGAAAATTAGACCACAATTCATCGTTTTGAAGCCAAGTTTTGTTGGTGGATTTCGTGGTACATTGGAATGGATTTCAATTGCTGAAAAACTAAACATTGGTTGGTGGATTACGTCCGCTTTGGAAAGCAATGTTGGCTTGAACGCAATTGCCCAATTTACTTTTATGCAAAATAATTTGATGCCTCAAGGTTTAGGAACTGGAAGTTTATTTACCAATAATTTTGATTGCCCTTTAGAAGTTTCGCGAGGTCAATTATGGTATAGAAAAGGAATAGATTGGGAATTTAATATTTAAAAAAATATAGCGTTATTATGAAAAAAAACACCCTTTTAGTTTTGTTATTCACCTCTATTATTTATTCTCAGAGCAACGACCAAAAAATGCTAAAGAATATTTACACATATTCATTGACCAATTCAAAGTGTTATTCCTGGTTAGATGATTTGTCTAATAAAATTGGTTCCCGCATGTCGGGTTCTGTTGGCGCAGAAAAAGGAGTAGCTTATATTAAAGCACAACTGGAAACTTTAGGTTTAGACAAAGTATATCTTCAGGAAGTAATGGTGCCTAAATGGGTAAGAGGCGAAAAAGAAACAGCTTATTTTATGGATAATAAAACCAAAGTTACTATTCCAATTTGTGCTCTTGGTGGTTCTATTGCCACCTCAAAAAATGGTTTAACTGCTGAAGTTATAGAAGTTCATAGTTTAAAAGAACTGGAAACTCTTGGTGTAGAAAAGATAAAAGGTAAAATTGTTTTTTACAATAGACCTTTTGAAGCAGAAAATATTGACGCTTTTACATCGTATGGGAAATGTGTTGACCAAAGATATTATGGAGCCAGAGATGCTTCCAAAATGGGAGCTGTAGGAACAATAGTTCGTTCAATGAACTTTAGATTAGATGATTTTCCGCATACCGGAGCACAAAGTTATGGTGATTTGCCAAAAGAGCAATACATTCCAACCGCAGCTATCAGTACTAATGGAGCTGAATTATTGAGTAAAAAGCTAAAAGAATACAACAATCTAAAATTCTATATGAAATTGTCTTGCCAAACCTACGATGATGTTCTTTCGCATAATGTAATAGGTGAAATAAAAGGTTCTGAACATCCGGAAAAAATTATGATTGTTGGCGGTCATCTTGATTCTTGGGATTTGGCTGACGGTTCGCATGATGATGGTGCTGGAGTGGTACAAAGTATGGAAGTTTTGGAGCTATTTAAAAAGCTTAATTATAAACCTAAAAACACCATTAGAGTCGTTCTTTTTATGAATGAAGAGTTTGGCGGAAGAGGTGGTAAGAAATATGAAGAATTATCAAAAGCAAATAAGGAAAACCACATTTTTGCCCTTGAAAGTGATGCTGGTGGATTTTCACCTAGAGGATTTTCTTTTGAGTGTGATGGCGCTAATTTCGAAAAAATAACCAATTGGAAATATTTATTTGAGCCCTATTTGATTCATAGTTTTACAATTGGAGATACAGGTTCAGATATTGGACATCTCACTTCTGCCAAGATTGTAAAAGCAGGATTGATGCCTGATTCACAACGCTACTTTGATTACCATCATGCAGCTAATGATAAATTTGATGCTGTAAATAAAAGAGAACTAGAACTTGGGGCAGCAACAATGGCTTCGCTCATGTATTTGTTTGATCAATATGGAATTGATTAGTTGTGATAGCTTCAGATTGATAAATAATTAATAAATCTGAGAACTATTAAAATATTCTATTTTATAAATTGAAAATTCCTCCGAAGGCAATTATTCGTTGTAAAAACAGAAAATGTTGTGAGGCACTATCTGCGGGGTCGTTTGTTGTTCGGATATCGTTCATATTGATATACCCGCCTTTCAATTCTGTTTGAATAAAGAAGTATTTGAAGAAAGTTAAGTTTAGGCCAACTTTAGCAGAGATTCCAAATCCTGAAACATGAAAATCATCATGCCTTTCTTTGCCAAGTAATGTGGCATTTGTCTTTGGATATAAAATTCCGGCTCCAACACCTTCAGTTATATTTACTTGAAGCTTATCGGTATTTCTAATTTTAAAAATCTTTGAAATATCATCTACACGAGAAAATTCAGTATTAATATAATTCAAGCCATCTGTGTGTTCAAATTTTAAAAAAGTACCATCAGTCATATCAATGGTATGATTTCCTGATGGCAAATAAACGCCGGCATAATCTGGATAAGAAGTTCCTACAACACCTGCAATTTCAACATTCTGATTTTGAATCATTACATATTTCATATGATCAAGTCCAATGGAAATATTATAATGATCATTGATAAAATAACCGATTCTTAAATTGGTTTGCGGAATAGTCATTCGTGACGGATTCACATAATCTATATGCCAACCTTTTGGTTTGTCGTTTGCCATTACATCATAAAGGGTAAAATCATAATCTGGCCCTTTAAAATGAATGTCCGATTTGGAGAAACTCTCGCGATTCCCTCCCCAAAATACAAACATTTTTCCCTTGTTGTGTGCAGTATATTTTTCAGGATTAGCTGTTTTTTCTTGAGCAGAAAGAGCTTGTGCTACGGCAAAAAAAGTTACGTATGAAAATAATATTATTTTATTCAAGATGGTTTATTGTTAAAATTGATTGATTGTTTTTCTGATGGCAACCAAGCGGGTCATTAAGCCCTCAAAATAGTCTAAATGTAACATATTTGCACCATCGCTTTTTGCATTTGCTGGATCAAAATGGGTTTCTATAAAAATACCATCAACACCAACAACAATTCCTGCTTTAGCAATGGTTTCAATCATATCGGGTCTTCCGCCAGTTACGCCTGCCGTTTGATTGGGTTGTTGTAAAGAATGGGTAACATCTAAAACAGTTGTTGCATATTGTTGCATCGTCGGAATTCCACGAAAATCAACAATCATATCTTGGTAGCCAAACATGCTTCCTCTATCGGTTACCATTACATTTTGATTGTTGCAATCTAACACTTTTTGAACTGCGTGTTTCATGCTTTCCGGACTCATGAATTGTCCTTTTTTTAAATTGACTACTTTCCCGGTATTTGCCGCGGCTACTACTAAATCAGTTTGGCGTACCAAAAAAGCTGGAATTTGCAACACATCAACATACTGAGCAGCTTTATCCGCATCTTCATTTGTATGAATGTCTGTAACAGTTGGAATATGAAAGGTTTCTGAAACTTTACGAAGGACTTTTAGTGCTTTTTCATCGCCAATTCCCGAAAAGCTATCAATTCTGGAACGATTGGCTTTTTTAAACGAGCCCTTAAAAACGTATGGTATTTGTAATTTATCTGTAATTGCAACTAGTTTTTCGGCTATTCTCATAGCCATTTCTTCTCCCTCAATAGCGCATGGGCCGGCAAGAACGAAGAAATTTCCACTATCAGTATTTTTTATTTGTGGAATGGAATTTAGATTCATGAATTTTTATTTTTAGCACGCAAATATAAGGATATTTTGAGTATTTTTTTGGAGATCGTATGTTAAGTTATTTTTTAATTGAAAGACCAATAGGAACTTGCAAATATCCTTTTTCATAAATGTTTACATACAATTTCGCAGGCTCGGTTTGTCCTTCCCATTTTAACTCATACACATCAAGAAATCCGGCACCAATTTCTGTTCTTTTAGTAGGAAACGGGCAGCAACTTTCGATTTTGGAAAAGGTTATTTTTTCGCCATTTGGTCCGGCCAAAGCATTTAAAAAACGTTCAGCGTTTAGGTTTTCATCTTTAGTGTTTCTATAAAAAACATTAATAGGATAATCTGGATCATAACCATACTTTTTGTCTTTACTGTATTCGGTTAATACAAAAGTGTTGTTTGGGGTTAATGTTGGAATCGGAGCTTTGTCATCTACATTTTTTAAAGTAGATTTTGTACTAACGCAAGATGAGGTCGTTATTGCTATTAGAATTGCGACTAAAATTAATTTGATTTTCATGATAAATAAATTTTGTTTTTTCTTTTACAATTATCATGCAAAAAGAGGTAAATCAAAAATAGTCAATTTATAGCAATAGTTTATAAACCCAATTCAAATGAATTTCTATTTTTGTAAAAAATATAGTATATGGATTTCTTAACTCACACTTGGCATTGGTCGGTTGCTGGTTTTCTGATAGCTTTAGTAATGCTCTTGCTTAATTATTTTGGAAAAGTTTTTGGAATGTCTTCCAATCTGCGTTCTTTATGCGCGATGACTGGTGTTGGAAAAAAAGTTTCGTTTTTTGATTGGGATTGGAAATCACAACGCTGGAATTTAGTCGTTGTTGTTGGTGCCATGATTGGAGGCTATGTGGCTGTTCATTTTTTAAGTGATGTTTCTAATGTCAACCTAAATCCAAAAACTATTCAGCAATTATCCGCAATGGGAATCGATGCTCCAAATGGTAAATTATTACCCGATACATTATTTGGAAATCAAATATTTGAATCGCCAAAAATGATTGTCATCTTACTTGTTGGAGGATTGTTAATTGGTTTTGGATCGCGTTACGCTGGAGGTTGTACTTCGGGTCATGCTATTGCCGGAATGAGTAATTTGCAATTACCTTCTTTGAAAGCCGTTATTGGATTTTTTATTGGCGGTTTGATTATGTCGCATTATATTTTACCCTTACTTTTTTAAACTATGAATTTTATAAAATATTTACTCGTTGGATTTTTCTTTGGTATCGTTTTAACCAAAGCAGAGGCCGTTTCTTGGTACCGAATTTACGAAATGTTTCAATTTCAATCCTTTCATATGTATGGCATTATTATGACAGCAATAGCGACCGGATTGATAGGTGTTCAGATTATAAAAAGAAAGAAATTGAAAGATATCGATGGCAATCCAATTCATATTCAAGATAAAGAAAAAGGAAATGCTCGCTATTGGATAGGTGGAACTCTATTTGGATTGGGTTGGGCAATGGTTGGTGCTTGTCCTGGACCAATATTTATTCTGTTAGGGTCAGGTTTTTTGAGCGTTGGTTTTATTTTGATTGGAGCCATTTTTGGCACATTTTTATATGGCGTTTTCAAGGATAAATTACCACATTAATAGTTTTATAACTTTGACAAATGTCACAGTTTCTTTTTTATAATCATTTTAAATTTGTTGAAAAATATACTGTGATGAAAACAACAATTAAAATTCAGAATTTAAAATGTGGTGGTTGTGCAAACTCTATAACTAAAAAGTTGAGTAAAATCTCAAGCATATCTAATGTAAAAGTAAATGTTGAAGAAACAGAAGTAGAATTACATTATTTAAATAAGTTGGATTTAGAAAATGCAAAGGAAACACTTAAATCAATTGGTTATCCGGAAGCTGGAGAAGATAATTCTTTAGGAACCAAAGCAAAATCATATGTAAGTTGTGCCATTGGAAAAATGAGTTAAGATTTTTTCAAAATCAACTTCAAAATCCTAAATTAGCTAATAAATTGGTTTGTCATAATTTAGAAAGTATCTACAATAATCATGCGTGAAATTATTTTATTATAAATTTTAATCTAAATTCACTCAGCTAATCTGCGAAGTTTATTTTTATCTGTAATTTGGATATGTTTACCAACTATGTTTATTAAACCACTTTTATTAAGCTCAGATAACATTCTGATACAGCTTTCCGTGGCGGTGCCAATCATTCCGGCTAATTCTTCACGGGATAATTGTAAACTTAGTGTTCCGTCAGCATCGGCACCAAAGTTTTCTTCCAAGTAAATCAATGTTCCGGCTAAGCGTTCTTTTACATTTTTCTGAGCCAAATTCACCATATGAGCATCGGCTTCTTTTAAATCATCACAAATTGTTTTCATCACATTCATCGAGAAATCATTGTTTTGCGAAAAGAACTGCAAGATTTCTTTTTTCGGAATAAAACAAACTTCCATATCTTCTAGTGCTACAGCACTCAAATTGGCCGGTTCTTCACTAATCATGGAGCGCTGTCCTAACAATTCACCCGATTTAACTAATTTTACAATTTGTTCTTTACCGTTGGAGCTCAGTTTGGAGAGTTTGCAAACGCCGTCTTTAATACAATAAATACCATTAGTGATTTCACCTTCTTCAAAAATAGGATTTCCTTTTTTTATGGCATACGATGTTTTGCATTCGGCCATTTTAAGTAATTCTTCTTTGTTTAGTGCTTTTAAAGAACTGAACTGGCGAACGATGCATTGCTCACATTTACTCATAACTCCAATTTGTATTAATCACTAACAAATATATTCAAAGTAAGACAAATATCATATTCTAATTCCAACTATTGTTCAACCTTTGTTTTTGATAATAATGAACAAATTATAAATACATCATAGTATTTCCATAATGATATTAATTCAACTCGTTATTAAAAAAGGGATGTTTGATTCTAAAATTTAAATCAAATATTATTTTTTTATCTTATTGAAAATAAGTAAGTTATTTGTTGGCTAAAAAAGATACTTTTCAAGAAGAAATCTACGTCACAAATTTATTTACATTTGTTTTTATGAAAAAATCAGTGCTCTGTATTGGCGCCACTTTAGTAGACGAATTGTATTTCTGCGAGAATGATATTGTATCCAATTCTTCCAATCCGGCTCAAAAAGCTACAAGTATTGGAGGCGTAATCAGCAATATTGCCCAGCACTTAGCACTTTTAGAAGTTAATCCGGCCATTATCACGGCTTTCGGAAATGACGCTGACGGAATATATATTAAAGATAGTTTTCTAAAAAAAGGTATTGCTTGTAACCAATCTATAGTAGCTGATGATACTACTGGCAAATATGTTTCGATACTGCAACCTGATGGCAATTTGTATGTGGCCGTTTGTCAGGATAACTGTTTGAAATATATATCGGTAGATTATTTAGAAACCCAAATCGATTACATCAAGGGTTTTGACATACTGATTATTGACACTAATCTGGAGAGTAAAACAATTCAATGGCTGATCCATTTTGCTAAAGCCCACCACAAGCAACTCATCATAGAACCTGTTTCGGTTTCCAAGGCAACAAAATTAGCAGCATTAGATTTAAACGGAGTTTTTATGCTAACACCTAACGAAGACGAACTCGCAGCGATGTGCGTCCAAGATATTTTAAAAGAGCAACTATTAGCATCGCTTTTTGAAAGGGGAGTGCAAACCATTTGGCTTAGAAAAGGAGCAGAGGGTTCTGAGTGGTTTACTGCTACACAAAATCTAGCTTTACCGGTTCCATCTATTCAAATTGTAGACAGTACCGGAGCCGGAGATGCCGCGTTGGCAGCTTGGGTTTTTGGCTATGTAAATGGTGAAGATGAAATGACTTGCCTGCAATTGGGTCACTCATTAGCATTGGAAATATTAAAAATAAAAGGCGCTGTCGATACATCGGTAACGCCTAAAGCACTTTATGAACGAAAGAAAACCTATTACAATGACTAAAAAGGATTATATCATTATTAGCCCTGAAGTGCAACACGCACTCGACAATAATTTACCTATTGTGGCCTTAGAATCTACTATTATATCACACGGAATGCCATGGCCCAAAAATGCTATCACGGCGGCAGCTGTTGAAGATGTGGTAAGACAAAATGGTGCTGTTCCGGCTACGATTGCAATACGAAACGGAAAATGTTTAGTTGGCTTGTCTAAAGAAGACATTGATTATTTTGCACAAGCTAAGGATGTTTGGAAAGTAAGTTTACGCGACATGCCTTATGTGATTGCCCAACAATTGCCAGGTGCCACAACTGTAGCGGCTACCATGCGTATTGCTGCTATGGCAGGGATTAAAATCTTTGCCACAGGAGGTATAGGGGGAGTGCATCGCGGAGCTCAAGATACTATGGATATTTCTGCCGATTTAACCGAAATGGCTACCACCAATGTGGCCATAATAGCTGCCGGTGTGAAATCGATATTGGATATTGGTCTTACTCTTGAATATATGGAAACTATGGGTATTCCGGTAGTTACTTATGGACAAGACGAATTTCCAAGTTTTTATTCTTCTAAAAGTGGTTTTAAATCACCACTTCGTTTGGATACTGCCAAAGCCATCGCTCAACTCTTAAGCGCAAAATGGGATTTAGCATTAAACGGTTCCGTGTTGATTGCCAATCCGGTTCCTGCTGAATATGAAATGGAACCAGCGGTTATAGAAAAACACATTTTAAAAGCACTTAACGAAGCCAATAAACAAGGTGTTAAAGGCAAAGCAGTAACTCCTTTTTTATTAAAATTCATAGCCGATAATACGGAAGGCGAAAGCTTGGAAGCCAACATTGCCTTGATAAAAAACAATGCAAAAATTGCTGCAATGATAGCTGTGGCTTTACAAGAGTTGAAATAGAAAATCCGCATCTGTTCTTTTTCCAAAATGCTTTTTTGAAATTAAACAATATAAAATGAATATTATTATCCTTACCCCAATGGAAATAGAACAAGAGAAAGTACATTATGCTTTTTCTCGTATTCCCGATTTGAAACATAAGTATAAAGTTGTCATATCTGGTATTGGTAGGGAGAGTACCGCAAAAGCACTCATGAATTTACCCCATCATGATGTTTGTATTTTAATGGGTTTTGCAGCTATAGTTGGAAAAGAAAAAGATTTGCCCTTGCATTTAAGATTGGGAAAACCAATAGAAATCACGAATTCCTCTTTGTATGGTTACGAAGGTGGTTTGTTTGAAAATGGAAAAGCAATATTATCTGAGTCAAAATTGAATCTCCCTTGTTTATCCTCGCTGACTTCCGATAAATTTGTGCGAACAACCGATTTGGCTGAACGAACAGTTGTAAATATGGAAGACTATACCTTTATGTATTTAAAAAAACCACAAGATTTTATTATTCGAATAATTTCTGATTTTCTTCCACACGAAAAAGAAATAGATTTTTTTGAGGAAGTTAAAACAATAGATTTTTTTGAAGCCATCCAATTGGTTGATTTGCACCTTTAAGTTTACTATACCTCATATTTTATTGCTGTTGTCAAATACCTGGGCATAGCACAATCAATATTTTTTAGATTATAATTGTATTTATGATTTTTCGTTAGGAATACTAATTTTATCACTTTAATTTTACAAAAATAGCAGCACTGCATTTTGATTGCAGACTTAATGTTTAAAATTGTACCGTTTTGGATATAAGAATAATCATAAAAATTCACGAGCTCATTAGAGCCAGTCGCGCGGGAAATTCAGAAAATCTAGCAGATAGATTGGATGTTTCTGTTCGTACGGTTTATAATTATATTACTTATATGAAAACGGAACTCAATGCTCCCATAACGTTCGATTCCCAAAATAAAAAGTACCTTTATGAACGAGAATGTGAATTAAATTTTAGAGGGTAGTAGTTTTACTTTTTAGTTTACAGGTTTTATATATTAAAGATGACGAGCTTGTTTTACTAATTCCTATTAGTATTTAAATGCATAATAAGCAAATTGTTTCAAATTCAGAAGTCTTATAATTTCTAGAATACTACTTCTAGCTCTAAAATTACAAATTTCTTGACTCAAAATCATGTTAATTAAAAAAACTATCTTTGCGTTAAAAATCAGATTTTATTTGACTTAAATTTCCTAATTTTTTTGATGTCTTAATTAATGATTTTTTACTTTTTTAATACCCAAAAAAACGAAGGAAATATTTCTTCGTCAAATAAAATGATTTTATGCTTATGAAATATTTTTTTAGATTTTTTATTTTTATTTTTTTTGTCATAAATACACATACAGTTTTTGCAGCACCCCCAAATCCAGCAAAAGCTCAAATTACAACTACTTATACCAGTGTTTGCCAAAACCAACTTGCAACGGTAACTTTTAGTTTAACTAATGGTAATCCTCAACCTCCTTATCCTATTAAGTACACCTTTACATTAACAGGTGTTGCAGGTGACCAGACTGTGACTTCACCAAACAATTCTGATACTGTTACGATAAATGTTAATACAAGCATATCAGGTACTTATACGTTCACATTAACTGCTGCAAAAGACGGTAATAATGCAAATATTCAATTAGAAAACAATCCAACGGTTACAATAGTAGTTACAGCATCTCTAGCGCCAACTATTACAGGTAATCTATCAATTTGTGATGGAGCAACGTCTCAATTAACAGTAACAGGAGGTTCAACTAATTTTAATTGGAGTGTGCCAAATAACAGCAATGTTGTAACTATAAGCAATAATGGTCTTGTTACTGGCCAATCACCTGGTTCAGTAATAATAACTTATGATAATAATAACGGATGTGATAATTCGGTTTTATTTACAGTCAATGCTTTACCTACTATTTCGGTTCAAGGAGGTGGAAACGGGAACTCAATTTGTGTGGGCTCAACATTAAATCTTAATGGTAGCGGTACTCCGGCAACAAGTGGTGCTTGGACATCATCAAACACTGCATATGCAACAGTTGATAGTTCGGGATTAGTCACAGGAGTAGCTCCCACAGGAGTATCTCCTGGACCAGTAACAATTACTTATAAAGATACAAATGGATGTACTGCAACAAAAAATATAACAGTCAATGGTACAGCTGCAGACTTTACATATACTAATGGTCCCTTGTGCTCAGGATCTTCCGTTTCATTTAGTACAACTTCTGTTGGTAATTCTTATACATGGAATTTTGATGATGGAGGAACTTCTTCATCACAAAACCCATCGCATACTTTTACATCTCTTGGTTGTGGTTCTCAAACTTATAATGTAAGTTTAACAGTAACAGGTACGAATGGTTGCCCAAAAACTATAACTAAAGTTGTTACTGTAAAACAGCAACCAGATATTAGTTTCGAGGATGCTGATAATCCATTTAATCCATTTAATAATTGTAATAGTGCGGGAGCTAACGCAAATTATACAATTAATGTTGGTAATATTTCAAATTCGGCATGTATAAGTAGTTATAGTATAGTTTGGCAAAATGGAGGCACACCTCAAATAGTATCTAGTTTTCCAGTCACCCATCAATATTCAACTTTAGGAGCATTTACAATGACAATTACAGCTTTGGGTCAGAATGGTTGCTCCTCAGTAAAGTCATATACAATTAAAAACGAATCAAATCCCTCTGGAGGTCTTGTAAGCCCCGGGAGCACAACAAATATGTGTGCCCCCACTACAAATTTACAATTTGCATTATCAAATTGGGGTTCTAACTCTCCTACAACAACTTATTCTATAGATTATGGAGATGGAACTATTTTAAATTTATTACAGTCTGATTTAATTAATCTTCCGGCATATTTTAATTCTACAACTCCTGCGGCATCAATAAATTACCCTGTACCTCATACTTATTTAACTTCAAGTTGCCCGAATCCATTTATTACTGCTACATTGACAATTTCTAACTCTTGTGGCACAACAACTTCAACAATTTCTCCAATAATAATTTTAAAACCGCCAACCCCAAGTTTTACTAATCCACCTATTGCATGTGTTAATACTTGTGTAAGTTTCACTAACACATCTATTCCTGCTTCAAACCAAAATTGTGCAGAATCAACAAAATATATTTGGAATTTTGGTGATGGCTCCCCTGTATATTCAATAACAACAATTGGACGTCCAAACCCCCCATGTCATAATTATGCTTCACCAGGTGTTTATACAATTACCTTAACTGCTCAAGGGTATTGTCCAAGTAATCCTCCCTCAATTTCTCATACAATATGCATTGAGCCTCCATTAGTTCCACAATTCACTTTAAGCGGAACAGAATTTTGTACTCCTGGAAATGTTACTACAACCAATACCACCAATCTAACAAATAATTGTTCTGTAGCTTATGAGTGGATTGTCAACTATGCTGCCGGTTATTGTGGTGCTGCTCCTGCTACATGGAGCTATACTAACGGAACTTCAGCTTCATCAGCTAATCCTACTTTTAATTTTGTAACCCCAGGTACTTATTCTATATCGTTGAAAGCGACTAATTCTTGTGGTTCTCCAACTTCTCCGGTACAAACCGTAATTGTAAAAAAACCACCCACTGTAACTATTAATAGTATTGCTGACATTTGTTTAGGTGCTACAGTAACACCAACTATTTCGGTCAGCTCTTGTTCTAATTTGGCTTTACCAACCTCACCGCCAGCTTATTCCTGGACCGCTACAGGGGCCACGCCTAGTACTTCTAATGCTATAACACCACCAACATTTTCGTATGCAACCCCTGGTACTTATACTATTGGTCTTTCAGTAACTAATGAATGTGGTACTACTAACGCAAGTCAATCATTTATAGTTAATCCTATTCCAATTATTACAGGGCCTTCTTCGGTATGTGTAGGACAAACGATCACTCTTACTGCCAATTCAGCAGGAGCAGCAACCAATACCTGGGTTTCTTCTAATACAGCCATAGCAACAGTTTCAGCCACTGGCGTGGTAACTGGTGTAAACGCAGGAACCGCTACATTTACTTTTACTGCTTTAAATGGTTGTCTAAGCAATTATGTCGTAACGGTTAATCCTGCGCCTTCTATTCCTGCGCAAACTGCCACAATCTGTAGTGGGGCAAGTTTTACAGTTACGCCAACGAATCAAGGCACTACAATTGTACCTGTAGGTACAACCTATTCATGGTCTGCGCCAACTGTTACAGGAGGGCTAACAGGTGGGTCGGCTGCTTCAAACCAAACGAGTATCTCAGGAATATTAAGTAATCCAACAAACACTGCTCAAACGGCAACCTATACTGTAACTGCTAAATCAGGTACAGTACCAAATACATGTAGCAGCACCTTTACTTTAGTAGTTACTGTAAATCCTGTACCATTTATTCCTGCACAAACTGCTACAGCCTGTAGTGGAGCAATTTTTACAGTTACTCTTTCGAATAATCCCCCATCAGCTATTGTACCTGTAGGTACAACATATTCATGGTCAGCGCCAACTGTTTCAGTAGGGCTAACAGGAGGTTCGGCCGCTTCAAACCAAACAAGTATCTCAGGAACATTAAGTAATCCAACAAACACTGCTCAAACGGCAACCTATACTGTAACTGCTACATCAGGAACAACACCAAATACATGCAGCAGCACCTTTACTGTAGTAGTTACCGTAAATCCAAAACCAGTTATTCCAACTCAAACTGCCACAATCTGTAGTGGGGCAAGTTTTACAGTTACGCCAACGAATCAAGGCACTACAATTGTACCTCTAGGTACAGCCTATTCATGGTCGGCGCCAACGGTTACAGGAGGGCTAACAGGAGGGTTGGCTGCAACAAACCAAACAAGTATCTCAGGAACATTAAGTAATCCAACAAACACTGCTCAAACGGCAACCTATACAGTAACGGCTACATCTGGTGCGTCTCCTAACACTTGTAGCAATACTTTTACCATTATAGTTACAGTCAATCCAAAACCATTTATTCCAAATCAAACCTCAATAACTTGTAGTGGAACGGCTTTTACAGTAGCTTTAGTCAATAATCCCCCAACATTAATTTTACCATTGGGAACTACTTATACTTGGACTGTAACAAATCCATCTGGTATTTCAGGGGCTAGCAATCAGACAACAGGAGTTACATCGATTAGTCAAACATTAACTAATTTAACAAATACCGCGATTGATGTTTTGTATAATGTAACTGCTTCTTCAGGAACGTCACCAGATAATTGTGTCAATATTTTTACAGTAACAGTAACGGTAAATCCAACCCCGAAAATTTCAAATGTAACAGCTACAATTTGTTCTAATACGCCTTTTAGTTTAACACCAACCAATGGAGGAGGAATAAATTCTAACGATATAGTTCCAATAGGTACAACATATTCGTGGCCTGCTCCAGTGAGTAGTCCATCTGGTGCTGTTACAGGAGGAAGTACAGGTACAAATTTAGCTGCTCCAATAAGTCAGAATTTAATAAATTCAACAAGTTCTTCAGCTACATTAACTTACACAGTTACACCAAAATCAGGAAATTGTACAGGCACTCCTTTTACTATTGTAGTAACGGTTAATCCATCACCTTCGGTTACTTTTTCACCTGTACCACAAACTATTTGTTCAGGAGACTCAAGTGTTCTTGTTACTTTAAGCAGTCCTTCTACAGGAGTGACGTTTAGTTGGACAGCAACTCAACCTACAGGTATTACTGGAGTAACAACAATTGGAACTAACACTATACCAGTTCAATTACTCACCAATTCCACAAATGCACCGATTAGTATTACATATATTGCCACTGGAGCTATTGCTGGTCCTTCTGTTTGTAGTGGAACTACTTATGCTTATACCATTACCGTTAAACCAAGGCCAGCGCTTACAGAAGTATTTACCGCAAGCACGTGTAGTGGTTCAGGATTTAGTGTAACACCTTTGGCTTCTACTTTAAATAGTATTCCAACAGGAACTTCTTACTCTTGGAGTGCTCCAACAGTAACAGGTGTAATGACAGGAGGTGCTGCAGCAACAGGACAATTGTCAATTACCGGTACACTAGTAAATCCAACTAATACAAATCAAACTGCAATTTATACAGTAACACCAATAGTTAATGGATGTACAGGAACTGCTTTTACGGTTACCGTTACTGTTAATCCAAAACCGGTTATTGCTGCAGTAACACCAGCAGCTATTTGTTCAGGAACTTCCTTTAGTGTAACTCCTAACAATTCTGGGACTACCATTGTGCCTTCAGGGACAACTTATACATGGACAGTAGGTGTTAATCCAAATATTACGGGTCAATCTGCATCTACAGCTACTGGAATCACCACGATTAGCCAAACATTAACCAACGGAGTTAATACCCCTCAATCTTTGATTTATACTGTAACACCAACTTCAGGCTCTACGGGTAATTGTGTTGGTACTCCTTTTACTATAACAGTTACTGTAAATCCAAAACCTACTATTACAGATATTACTCCTGCGGCTATTTGTTCAGGCACTTCCTTTAGTGTTACTCCAAGTAATACAGCAAGTACCATTGTTCCAACAGGCACGACTTATACATGGACTGTCCCTGTGAGTACACCATCTGGAGCAATCACTGGAGGAAGTGCACAGCCTACAGGACAAAATAGTATTAGTCAATTGTTAAGCAATACAACCAATAGTCCGGGCACTTTAGATTATACAGTTACTCCTACATCAGGAAGTTGTCAAGGCACTCCATTTCATGTAATTGTAACAGTTAATCCGATTCCAGATCCGTTGTCTTTAACGAATCTTTCTTATTGCAATGGTGTTTTAACTACTCCAGTTGCTTTTAGTAATACTGTTACTGGAACTACTTATGCATGGACGAACTCTAATCCGTTGATAGGATTAACTCCAACAAGTGGAGTAGGGAATATTCCAGCATTTACAGCTACCAATGGAGGAGCGACTGCTATTACTTCTACAATAAGTGTTATTGCAAGTGCTAATGGTTGTTCTAGAGCTGCAGAGACATTTACTATCACAGTAAATCCGAGTCCTGCGGTTACTTTTACCCCAACAAATCAGAGTATATGTTCTGGAGATAGTTCAGCGTTGGTAACTTTAGGTAGTTCAACCACTGGTGCTACTTACTCATGGACAGCGGTTCAACCAACAGATATAACAGGAGTAACCACTTCAGGCACTACTACTATCCCGGTTCAAACGTTGACCAATGCTAGTAGTGTACCAATTACTATAACGTATAATGCTACGGCGACCATTGCAGGAGGAGCTACTTGTGCCGGAGCTTCTTATGCTTATACCATTACCGTTAAACCAAGGCCAGCGCTTACAGAAGTATTTACCGCAAGCACGTGTAGTGGTTCAGGATTTAGTGTAACACCTTTGGCTTCTACTTTAAATAGTATTCCAAGTGGAACTACTTATTCTTGGCCAGCACCATCAGTAATAGGAGGACTGACAGGAGGTGCTGCAGCAACAGGACAATTGTCAATTACCGGTACACTAGTAAATCCAACTAATACAAATCAAACTGCAATTTATACAGTAACACCAATAGTTAATGGATGTACAGGAACTGCTTTTA
>CANJWG010000020.1 GCA_947478365.1 Flavobacteriaceae bacterium
GGAGATTTTGATTTAGCAATTGAAAACCTTAGAAAAAAAGGTCAAAAAGTTGCTGCAAACCGTTCTGACAGAGAATCAACTGAAGGCGCAGCTGTTGCAGCTGTCAATGCTGACAAGACTTCTGGAGTTGTTATCACATTAAACTGCGAAACTGACTTCGTTGGAAAAAATGAAGGTTTCGTAAAATTAGCAACTGATTTTGCTAACCAAGCGTTAAACTATAATACCAAAGAAGAATTTTTAGCTTCTGATTTCAACGGAATTACTGTTGCTGAAAAATTAATTGAGCAAACTGGTGTTATCGGCGAAAAAATCGAAATCGCTTCTTTTGAAAAATTAAGTGGCGCTTTTGTTGGTTCTTATGTTCACTCTGGAAAAATTGCTGTTCTTGTATCACTTTCTGCTAATGTAGCCGGAGCTGAAGAAGCTGCTAAAAACGTAGCTATGCAAGCTGCTGCAATGTCACCAATTGCTTTAGATGAAGCTGGAGTTGATTCAGACATCATCGCTAAAGAAATCGAAATCGCTAAAGATTTATTGCGTCAAGAAGGTAAACCAGAAGCAATGATTGAAAATATCGCTAAAGGTAAACTAGGCCGTTTCTTTAAAGATAATACTTTAGTAAACCAAGATTATATTAAGGATGGTTCTATGAGCGTAGCAAACTACATTAAATCTGTTGATGCAGGTTTAACTGTAACTGGTTTCAAAAGAGTTGCTTTAGGATAATTTATTCTGAACTTGTATCAGAATCGTATCCATAAAAATAAAAAAACCCAAATCTAACGATTTGGGTTTTTTGTTTATTATTTCTTCTGAACTTCGAAACCTCTTGCTCGCATCAAAGCATTTGTATTTACATCTCTACCGCGGAATTTTTTGTACGCAATTTCAGGATCAACTGTATTTCCTATACTAAAAACATAATCATGTAATCGTTTGGCAACTTCTTTATCATACAACCCATCTTTGGTTTCAGTAAAGGCTTCTGTTGCATCAGCACTAATAGCATCAGCCCACAAATAACCATAATAACCCGCAGCATAGGCATCGTCAGAAAAGATATGTCCAAATTGTGGAATTCGGTGACGCATCACTATTTCTTTTGGCATATTCAATTTGTCCAAAGTTTCTTTTTCAAATTGTTTTGGGTTAATATCTGGGTTTTCTAACAAGTGTAATTTCATGTCTATCAATGCGCTTGCAATAGTTTCTACAGTAGAAAAAGCTTCGTTAAATGTTGCTGCTCTATTATTTCTTTCTACCAAAGCCATTGGCATCGGTTCACCTGTTTTATAATGCAAAGCAAACTGATTCAATACTTGTGGTGTGGCTAACCAACGTTCCATAATCTGCGATGGAAACTCAACATAATCTCTCGGCGTATTAGTTCCCGATAAACTCGGGTAAGTCACATCCGAATTCAAACCGTGTAAAGCATGACCAAATTCATGAAATAACGTACTAGCATCTTCCCATGAAATCAAAATTGGTTCACCATCTTTACCTTTAATGAAATTACAATTATTAGATACAATGGTTATCACATCCCCATTCACTCTACTTTGTTCTCTTGTGGCATTCATCCAAGCACCCGAACGCTTCCCTTTGCGCGCATATGGATCAAAATACCAAACACCAACAATCTTTTTTGTGTCTTTATTATACACTTCCCAAACTCTAACATCAGGATGGAAAACAGGAACATTAGTTACTTGTGTGAATCCTAAATTAAAAATTTCGCCAGCAACCCAAAACATTCCTTCGCGCAATTTTTCTAATTGCAAATATGGTTTTAAATCATTTTGATCTAAATCGTATTTTGCCTTTCTAACTTTTTCGGAATAATATCGGTAATCCCAAGCGGCAATTTTAAAATTTCCTCCTTCAGCATCCACCATTTTTTGCATATCAGCAACATCAGCATGCACTTTTTCAACTGCCGGTGTCCACACAGACATCATTAAATCTAATGTTTTTTGCGGTTTTTGCGCCATAGTGTTGGACAAACTCCAATCGGCAAAAGTTTTAAAACCTAATAACTTTGCTTTCTCGGCACGAAGTTTTAAAATTTGAACTAAAGTAGCATTATTGTTATTGGCATTGTCATTATCACCTCGACTGGTGAAAATCTGAAATGCCTTTTCTCTTAAATCTCTACGATTTGAAAATGTCAAAAAAGGTTCGATAGACGAACGTGTGTTGGCAATGCAACCCATTACGTTTAGTTTTCTGTCTTTGGCATCAGCAATGGCGGCATTTTTTAATTCATCAGGCAAGCCATCAAAATCGGCTTCAGTTTTTAGTTCTAAATAATAATTGCCTTCGTCAGCCAATTGATTTTGACTAAACTTGGTAAATAAAGCCGCTAATTCTTTATTAATTTGGGCTATTCTAGCTTTGCTTTTTGCATCAGCTTTGGCGCCTTCGCGAACAAAGTTGGAATAGTACAACCAAACCAATCGTTGTTGTTCACTAGTTAATTTTTTTGTTGCTGCATCATTATAAACTTTCGCTATTCGGCTAAAAAGTGTTGCGTTTTGGTAATACTTGTTATTTAATTCTGAAAATTTAGGTGTCATTTCGGTTTCAATGGGCTCAAATTCAGGGCTGTTCATATTGGAACTGTATATCCCAAAAACAGCATAAATTTGATTGAATCTTTTACCCGCTTTTTCTAGCGCCACTATAGTATTAGTAAAAGTTGCCGGTTTAGGATTGTTTGCGATTTTATTAATCTCATTCAATTTTTCTTTAATGGCAAATTCGAGTGCCGGTTTTAAATCTTGAAGTTTGTAATCTGTAAATGCTGGAACACCGTCATAAGGTCCGGTCCAATCATTTAAGAAGGCATTCCGATTTGCTTGTGCATTTACCATAAGTATAGGGGCAATCATAATCAATGTTAAAATTATTTTTTTCATCAGTTAATTTGTTTTCACCAAAAGTAATGAAAAATCAAATCAAAAAAATAGTTGAAATCTTTTCACCTGCTTGCATAATTTTTAAATGAAACTTTTAGTAAATAAATCTTTTTAGTTAATTATTGCTTTTTACTTCAAATTAAATATTAAAGTATGAGTGCTCTGTTTTTTAATATTAACTTTTTTTATTTTTTTTATCAAAATGATTTTATCAAAATGATTTTAAAAAAATAAATGTATATATTTGGAGCTTTTAAATTTTTACTTAACTTTTTATTAACTAAAATTTATTTTATGAAGAAAATTATTTTTTTATTTGCTATTTTTTCAACTACTATAGTTTTTTCTCAAAAATCTAAACGTGATGAAGGCATTAAACTGGGTATCAAAGGAGGATTAAATGTTTCCAACTTAATGGGAGATGTTGAGGATTTAGGAATTAGAACTAGTGTACACATTGGTATGTTAGCAGAAATTATTGTTTCTGACAAATTTTCTATTCAACCTGAGTTATTGTATTCTGGTCAAGGAGCAACTTATGTTGGTTCAAATCCTGGTTTTCTAAGAAAGAAATTAAACTATATCACATTACCTGTTTTGGCAAAATTCCCTGTTTTAAAAGGACTCTATTTGGAAACTGGCCCTCAAGTTGGTTTTTTGATTTCTGCTAAAGACAAAACAAATGACTCTAATGATAAAATTAAAGGGATTAAAACTATAGATTTTGGATTAAACGCTGGATTGAATTACGAGTTTAAAAATGGAGTGTTTATTCAAGGTCGATATAATTTAGGATTAACCGATACGGGCGCTACTGGTGATGCTAACAAAAGAGCCAGCAATTCTGTGATACAATTTTCTTTAGGATGTTTATTCTAAGCATTATACAAAACTTTACTAAAACAATTTAAACAAAAACCAATATTATTATGACAAAACGTATTTTTATTACCACAATCGCTGCATTATGTACCTCTATGCTTTTTGCTCAGGAAAGTCAAAAAGAAATGAAGGAAACCAAATACAGAAGAAGTTCCTTGCATACTATTTTAATTGAATCTTCCGATTTTCCTAAAAAAGACCAAGTAATTAATGCCTATTATGGTGCGCCATTCCCAAACAAATATGACAATCACAACATTGGTGAAAAATCATTTAACCCAGCGAAATATTCAAATGATACCATAGAATCTAAAACACCTGAGGTAATCGAAAAATACTTCAAAGACCAGCAAATTGCTAAAAAATTAGTTGCCAAATGGTATAATCGTCAAGCAGATGGATGTTTTGATTTCAGCTTAATTCATGACCGCGGTGCTTTTAACGCTTCATTTTTAGACGCGAAAACAGCAGCCGCTTCTAGCGATGGACAATATTTGCTGAAATCAGCAGGAACTGAATTAATCAACAATACTTTTGTTGTAGTTTCCAAAATGAAATTTGTAGAAAATGAACCCATTGCAAGAGCAATTCGCGATGGTATTATTTTATCCTTAAATAATGCTAATGAGATGGTACGCACTATGGGGGTAAAAGCCGCTGAGAAAGCCTATGAAAAAGGAAAAGAAGGTTATTCAGTTTGGACCACTTCATATTTGTATAAATTAAAATGGAATCCAGAGGTTGAAGGGATATTTTACGGTGAAATGTATGGTGACAAAAGTGATATGACGGCATCCAAAAAAGCCAAATTTGACAATAATACTGATTTGTTCCAGATGGAATTTGTAGGTTCACAAAAGTCAACTACATTAGTGACTTTCTCTTTAAAAGAAAAAAGAACCGAAGACCAAATCATCAACCTTTCGGTTACACGAAACATTGATAAAGTATTTGCGAAATTGCAAAAAAATTATGACGTGTTTAAACCAAAAGTGCCTCTGTTTACAGGAGATCCTATTACAGCTAAAATTGGGTTGAAAGAAGGCTTAGAAGGGGGTGATAAATTTGAAGTTTTGGAAGCAGTAATGGATGAAAAAACAGGTAAAATTGAATACAAAAAAATTGGAACGATTAAAGTGGACGGCAACAAAATTTGGGATAATAATTTCAACTTAGGTGACGAAGTACCGGCAGAGGGAGCGATAGATAGAACAACATTCAAAGGTGGAAGTAAATACTACCCTGGTTTATTAATTCGTCAAATTAAGTAATTTTTTCAGCCATTCCTTTGAATAGTCAAGGGAATGGTTTTTTATTAATTTTAAAAACAAAACAAAAATGAAACAACTATTAATTATTCTTCTTGCTGTTGTTACTTTTCCTTTGTTTGGAAATGCACAGGCAAAGAAAAAAGCAGACAAAGACACAAACAATTGGCGTTATGAAATTGAGGCAGTTCAACAAGGAGTTGCTGGTACTTATTTGATTAAAGTTTGGTCCTATTCAAAAAAACCAGATGTAGCCATAGAACAAGCCAAAAAGAATGCCGTACACGGAATTATCTTCAGAGGATATGCTGGTAAAGATCGTGTTCCAGGTCAATCACCCTTAACCAACAACCCTAACTTACAAGACGAAAAAGCAGACTTTTTTGATGCTTTTTTTGCTGACGGAGGAAAATATATGAAATTTGTTTCTTTAACTAATGACGGAGCTGTAGCAGCCGAAGACCGAATGAAAGTAGGTAAAGAGTACAAAATTGGGGTTTTGATTTCTGTGCGCAAAGAAGATTTGCGTAAAGATTTAGAAAATGCCGGAATAATAAAAGGATTGTCTGCAGGATTTTAATCGTAAGAAAAATGAAAAAATTTATTGCAACTTTATTCGTGTTAGTATTTACATTTAGTGCTAAAGCTCAGAAAAAAACAGCTGGATATTATGCCTATAAAACAGAATGTTTAGGGGTAGAATTAGATGGATCACAAACTTTGAAAGCATGGGGTAACGGTAGAAATCGTGCTGATGCTGTTGAACAAGCAAAAAAGAATGCCATGCGTGATGTGATTTTCAAAGGAATTCGCGAAGGCAAACAAGAATGCAATCAAAAACCATTGATTTTTGAGGTAAATGCAGAAGAAAAACACGAAGATTATTTCAATGCTTTCTTTGCAGATGGCGGCGAATACAAAAACTACGTATCACTTCGCGACGAGCGTATTGGTGATAAAATCAATCGTGATCGTAAAAAAATGACCGAAAGCGTTACCAACGGTTTGGTTGTACGTATTTTACGCGCTGAGTTAAAAGCCAAATTAATTGCTGATAACATTATTAAATAATAAACAAAAACGTATGAAAATTAACTTTAAATATTTAGTAGTTTCCCTTTTTGCTTTAGTAGCAGTTGAATCATTTGCTCAAGCAAAAAAACCGCTTATTATGGTAGTACCAAGTGACAACTGGTGTATCAATAATGGTTTTTTTATAGAATTTGACAACCAAGGTTCTAAAATTAAAATTTGTGATTACAAACGTGCAGTACAAGAAAATACCGAATTGACGTTGGTGATGAATAAATTGGGAGAATTGATGGCTGCTCGTGGGTTTCAATTGAAATCTTTAGAACAAACATTAAAATCGATCGAATCAGAAGCGGCTGAAAACGCGATGACTACCAGCAAAACTGGTGCTGGCGTGAGCGAAAGCCCGGTAGATAAATTAAAAAGTGTGGCCAAAGCCGATATCTGGATGCAAATCAACTGGAAAATCAACTCCTTCGGGCCAAAAAAATCAGTAACCTTTGATTTGGCTGGATTTGACGCCTACACCGACAAAAACGTGGCAGGTGCTTCTGGAACTGGAAATGATTTAATTGGCGCTCCACTACCTGTAATGTTAGAAACTGCGGTTTTATCGCACTTAGACAACTTTAATGGATTACTTCAAAAACACTTCGAAGACATGTTCGAAAATGGTAGAGAAGTAACCATGAGAATAAAAAAATTCGACTCATTTGAAGGTGATTTAGAAACCGAATACGAAGGAGAAGAGTTGGGCTCAATAATAGAAAAATGGGTTTCTGACAACACAGTTAAAGGAAGATTTAGTACTACCGAATCATCTGAGAACAAAATGTTTTTTGAGCAAGTTCGTATTGCCTTAATGGATGCAAACGGAAAAGCACAAGACACCAGAGGATGGGCTAAAGGCTTACAAAAATTCTTAAAAGAAAAATACCAAATCACAGCCAAATTGACCATGAAAGGATTGGGGCAAGCGGCTATAGTAATCGGTGAAAAATAAAATTATATACTTATGAAAAAATTAGTTTTAGCAATCTGTGTACTTGGTTTGTCGTTGACAGCTTCGGCACAAAACACGGTTGGGAAATCTGACGATGGCGCACGTATTGCCCTTACAGCTTATATCCCAGATCAAATAGAAGGCATAACTCCTGCTGTAAAAGCGAGCTTGACCAATAAATTATCTCAAATTGCAACAGCCAACGGCTTAGGAGGTTCTTCAAATTCTAGATTTATCATGACAACGAATATATCAGTGCTAACCAAAGACATTACGCCAACTGCTCCGCCAATGCATGCGTATACTTTAGAAGTTACCTTGTATATTGGTGATGGCATAGATGGTACCTTATTTTCTAGTCAATCCGTAACCTTAAAAGGGGTGGGGACTAACGAAACTAAAGCCTATATCGCAGCCTTAAATGGATTGAAAACAAAAGATCCCGTATACCAAACATTTATCGAAAAAGGGAAGAATAAAATCATGGAATACTACAACAGTAAATGTGATTTTATCCTTAAAGATGCGCAAACTATGGCGGCACAAAACAAATTTGAAGATGCCATAATGAAATTGACCGGTGTACCTGAAGTATGCAAAGCGTGTTACGATAAAGCAATGGATGCAGTAGCACCTATTTATCAAAAACAAATTGATAGAGAGTGCAAACAACGTTTAATGGAAGCAACCACGGCTTGGAATGCAGCACAAGATTTATCTAGCGCTGAAAATGCAGGAGGAATTCTATCTCAAATTGAGCCAGGAGCCTCTTGTTACAAAGAAGCTTTGGCCTTGTCAACTAAAATAGCACAACGCGTAAAAGAGTTGGATCAACGTGAATGGAAATTCCAAATGAAACAACAACAAGACAACGTGGATATCCAAAAGGCAACCATCAAAGCTGCTCGCGACATTGGTGTAGCTTATGGAAATCACCAACCAAGCGTAGTATATAAAGTGTATGGCTGGTGGTAAAATAGCCTTCAATGCACAAATAAAAAAACCTTTACTTTTGTAGAGGTTTTTTTTATTTATCAAAATCAAATCATATGTTTCAATCTAAAAAAGATATTGTATATGTTGTTCTTGCAGGAATATTTATAACAAATGCCATTGTAGCAGAACTTATCGGTGGGAAACTAATTGATGTTGGTCCGGCCGTTATGAGTATTGGTATATTGCCTTGGCCGGTTGTTTTTGTTACTACCGATTTAATCAATGAATATTTTGGTGAAAAAGGGGTTCGCAAACTTTCGATAATCACAGCTTGCCTGATTGCTTATACTTTTATTGTTCTATTTTTTGCTATGAAAATCCCATCTACAAACATCAGTACGGTTTCTACTTCTCAGTTTAATGCCGTTTTTGGTCAAAGCCAATTGATTATTGTGGGAAGTATAACTGCCTTTTTGATTTCGCAATTGATAGACGTTAGTATTTTTCATTTTTTTAAAAGAAAAACAGGACATAAAATGATTTGGCTTCGAAGTACTGGTTCAACTGTAATTTCTCAACTTTTTGATAGTTTTATTGTTTTGGGAATTGCGTTTTGGCTACCAGGAATAATGGATACTAAAACCTTTTTTCTTTCTGCCGTGACAGGCTATTCGGTTAAACTCGCTATTGCGGTTTTGATGACACCTATGATTTATTTGGGTCATAATTTTATTGATAAATATATTGCCAAAGATGGGAAATAAAACACGCTGCGCCTGGTGTGAAAAAGATGATTTATATAGAGATTACCATGATAAAGAATGGGGGAATCCGGTTTATGAAGACGATAAACTATTTGAGTTTTTGGTTTTGGAAACTTTTCAAGCTGGTTTGAGTTGGCATACCGTTTTGAAAAAACGCAATAATTTTAGGAAGGCTTTTGACCAATTTGATTATAACAAAGTGGCACAATATGACTACAAGAAAATTGAGGCCTTAATGCAGGATACAGGAATTATTCGAAACGGATTAAAAATAAAAGCGACGATTTCTAACGCAGTGGCTTTTATAAAAGTTCAGCAAGAATTTGGAAGTTTTTCTAAATACATTTGGAATTTTACAGATGGCAAACCTATTCATAACAATATTAAAAACATAAAAGAAGTACCCGCTAAAACACCGCTTTCAGATAAAATAAGTAAAGACTTGAAAAAACGAGGTTTTAAATTTGTTGGCTCAACTGTAGTTTATGCACATATGCAGGCAACCGGAATGGTTAATGATCACGAGGAGGAATGTTGGAAAAGGAAGTAGTTTCCAGTCGCAGTCTCAGTTTGTAGAAATATACTGTAAACTGAGACTAAAAACTGCGACTAACTTTTTAATACTCTCATAAAAACTTCTCTCGAAACTTCAAAAGCGCCCAATTTTTCCAGATGGTCATTATGAACTTGGCAATCTAATAGTTTATAATGGTTTTCTTTTAGATATTTGACTAAAGACACAAACGCAATTTTGCTTGCATTAGACACCCTTGAAAACATGCTTTCGCCACAGAAAACATGTCCTAAGTCAACCCCATACAAACCCCCAACCAATTCGTCATTTTGCCAAACCTCAACCGATTTAGCAATTCGCATTTCGTGGAGTTTGGTATAGGATTCCACAAAATCATCGGAAAGCCAAGTACCATCTTGACCAGGTCGATCAATTTGCTGACAACCAAGAATTACTTCACTAAAGTTTTGATTAAACGTAACTTTAAATTTATTTTGATTAAGCAAATTCCGAATGCTTTTAGAAACTTTATAAATAGAGGGAACAACTACCATTCTTTCAGGCGGCGACCACCAAAGTATCGGGTCGTCTTCATTAAACCAGGGAAAAATTCCGTTGCGATAAGCAAGCAGTAAGCGCTCCACAGACAAATCACCACCAACAGCAAGAACGCCTTCTAATGAAGCTTCATCAACGGGAGGAAAATAGAGATCTTTGGTTAGGAAATACATATTTGAGAGAAATTGAATATAGAAAATAGAGAATAGACAAAAGAGCAATAAAAAAGTCATTCTAAATTAACCTTTTGGCTTAACATTTAGAATGACAATCTTTGTTCTATACTCTTTATTCTTTTCCCTTTTTTAGAAAGGTAAATCGTCGTGCTCTTCTTCGTTAAAGTTGGTTGCCGGTGTAAAAGCTTCTGCCGGTGGCATTGGAGCCATTCCTGCACTTGGCGCTTCAGTTTGTAGTTTCTCAACTCTCCAACCTTGAATGTCATTGAAATATTTGGTTTCGCCTTGTGGGTTTACCCATTCTCTTCCTCTCAAATTGATTGACACTTTTACGGCATCACCTACATTATAATTGTTCAACAAATCACATTTGTCTTGCACAAAGTTGATGCTGATAAATTGTGGATATTGCTCTTCTGTAGCAACAACCAACTCTCTTTTTTTAAAGCTTGCACTCACTTGTTGCTCAGCGTTAATTACCTTAATTTTTCCCGTAACTTCCATAATTATTATTTTGCTAAAAGCACCTTCCAAGCCGAAAGTGCGTCATTATTATTCAAATATTCTTTTGCTTTAAGGTGAATCTTTTTGATATCATCTGAACTTAAAACTCCTTTAACAGCAAAATTTTGCTTTACAAATATAGTAATTTCTTCTTGTGTTGGCAAGGCGTCTAGATTGCCTAATTTTCCTAAATCGTTACCGTCAAAAACAGTGCTTTTTTTGATAAATTCTGGGATATTATCTACTCCTATTCCCAATGTTGTCAGGGGTTTTTCGACTTCAAACAAACCTTGATTGGAACGCGAATACCAATTTCCGCCCAGACGGGAAACTAGATCTATTTTGCGTTGGTCTATCATATTTTTGTCATCAAGTATGCTTCCGTGGATGTGAATTTTAACTACTTCACAAATTATTAAATTCCCAGCCCCGCCTTGATTTCCAAGAGCGATAATCTCATTGACTTTGCATTCCATTTGTACCGGACTTTCGGAAACACGATAAGGCTTTACCATGTCAGAAGGCAACATTGTTAATCCCGATTTCAAAAATTCATTTACACCATCCGGATATTCGGTACTCGATAATGAAGCTTGTTGTACTAAGTCATAATTTACAACATTTATAACTACTTGTTTGGTCGCTTGACAGTTCTCCAGTGTATGTTTCGTAGTGTTATTTCTAATGCGACGTGCCGGTGAAAAAACCAAAATTGGCGGATTAGAACTAAACACATTAAAAAAACTAAACGGTGACAAATTAGGTTTCCCGTTCTTGTCTACTGTACTGGCAAAAGCAATTGGTCTTGGTGCTACCGCACTTTGCAAATAGCCTTGCAATTGCGCTGGAGAAAGTGTGTGTGGTTCGAAACTGAGCATCGTATTTTGATGTTTTTTACAAATGTAATAAGTTTAATCTTTAATACTTTTAATTATATTTATAAAAAATTTATCAATGCAGTTTTCTGAAAAACGAAATCTTACCCGTTGGATTATCATTCTGGCTTCCTTTGTCATTGTGACTTTAATAATGTGGAATACTTATACTTTCTTTCAAATATTTAAAGAAGAAGAACGTGTAAAAATAGAGCTTTGGGCAGAAAGTTTGAAAACATTCAACAATGCAGACCCAACTACTGATGAAATTGAGTTGCCAAGATTAATAATGAGTAATAATAAAACCATCCCCATTATTTTAACAGAGAATGGAGCAATCATCAATCAGACCAATATTGACGAAAGTATTATTACAAAGAAAGAAAAATTACAACAATTTCTAGAAAAACTTAAAAAGGAAAATAATCCCATTATTATTGAATACAACCCAGGAAAATTTTGGCATTTATACTATGGGAATTCTTCATTACTGAATAAATTAAAATATTATCCTATTGCTTTACTATTAATTATATTTCTTTTTGGCGCTTTGGTTTACAACTTTTACCGAAGTACTAAAATGGCAACCCAAAATAAACTTTGGGCTGGAATGGCAAAAGAAACAGCACACCAAATCGGCACGCCACTATCATCCTTAATTGGTTGGTTGGAAATCATGAAAGCCGATAATGTAGATGAAACAACTATTGCCGAAATTGAAAAAGACATCAACCGATTGCAAAATATTACGGATAGATTTTCAAAAATTGGCTCTGAACCCGTTTTAGAAATCATGAATATCATTTCGGAAACAGAACATTCTTTTGAATATCTAAAATCGCGGTTTTCAAAGCAAGTTGAATTTTCTTTTGAAGCTCCCAAAAAACCTATTATGGTTTCCCTAAATCCGGCGCTTCATAGTTGGACAATTGAAAATATAGTGAAAAACGCTATAGATGCCATGAAAGGCAGAGGTAAAATATCAGTATTGATTGAAAGTGAAAGTAATTTAGTTAAAATTTTAGTTACCGATACCGGAACTGGAATTCCGAAAAAACAATTTAAACGTATTTTTGAACCTGGCTTTACTACAAAAAAAAGAGGTTGGGGATTGGGCTTATCTTTGACTAAACGTATCGTGGAAGAATACCACAAAGGAAAAATAAAAGTCTTGAATTCCGAAATTGGAAAAGGAACAACCATGCAGGTTTCTTTTAAAAGGGCATAAAAAAATCTCGATTTTTGGAGATTTTAGTTCTATAAATTACTTTGTATAGCTTTAGCCAATTCTAGAAATTCTTCTTTAGTTAAAGACACTTTTCTTTGAAAGCGCATATCATCCATATCGTGAAGTGGTATTAAATGCACATGAGTATGTGGCACTTCGAGCCCAACAACAGCAATACCTATACGTTTACATACTACTGTTTTTTCAACCGCTTTGGCTACTTTTCTGGAGAATTTCATTAAGCCCAAATACAAATCCTCATCCATGTCAAAAATCTTATTGATTTCCTGTTTCGGAATACAAAGTGTATGCCCTTTTGCATTTGGATTTACATCTAAAAATGCTAAATAATTATCATCCTCAGCTATTTTATAACAAGGTATTTCTCCGTTAACTATTTTGGTAAATATTGAACTCATTTTTTGAAACTGATCACTAAAAACTAATTACTGAATACTTATTATTAGTCTCTTGAAATTTCTAAAACTTCGAAGTTTAATTTCCCGTTTGGAACTATAATTTCTGCAACCTGTCCAACTGATTTACCTAACAGCCCTTTTCCAATTGGTGATGTAACAGAAATTTTCCCCGACTTTAAATCGGCTTCGCTTTCAGCAACCAGTGTATATTTCAACTCCATCCCATTAGCTTGGTTTTTAATTTTTACATTAGATAAAACCAAAACTTTTGAAACATCAAGATGCGTTTCATCAATCAATCTTGCGTTTGAATGTACTTCTTCTAATTTCGCAATTCTCATCTCCAGCATTCCTTGTGCTTCTTTGGCTGCGTCGTATTCTGCATTTTCAGACAAATCTCCTTTGTCTCTTGCTTCGGCAATAGCTTGAGAAGCTTTAGGCCTTTCTATACTTTTTAATTGGTCTAATTCTTCTCTTAATTTCTTTAATCCTTCTGCTGTGTAATATGATACTGTACTCATGATTTCCTGTTTAATATAAATAGAAAAAATCCCATCGCAACGGGATTTCTTTTTGCAAAGATATTATTTTAATTTTATTTTAAAATTGTCGACGTTTTTTTAACGCTTGTCAAAGTTAATTAATTTAAATTTGTTTCGCTATGTATTTCAAATAATTTTATATGAAGAAAATTATAATTCTGTTCGCATTTATTTCACTTATCACTGGTTGTGATGGTGGAAGCATAAATAACAACAATCCAAACATACCTAATTATCAAGTAAGTTTACAACTCAATCTGAGCTTGCCTACTTATAGCAATTTACAATTCCCGAGTAATCATATTGTAGATTATTCTCCTGGTTCCGGTGCCAGAGGAATTGTAGTTTTTAACACCGGTAGCGGATTTAATGCTTTTGATTTGGCATGTCCTAATCAGCCATACAATACTTGCACATCACCAATGATAATTACGGGCGTTGAGGCAAAATGTTCGTGTGACAATACTACTTATAATTTATTTTCTGGACAATCACCGGGCCAGCAGTACCCTATGAAGCAATACCGCACAGAAATAAGCGGAGGTTATTTGTACGTTACCAATTAATAAAAAGTCCTCTTGTTTAAAAAAACGAGATGCCTTTTTATTAAAACTTTATCGTTGCGCCGACTAAAAAATTTATTCCTGCTTGGGGATAATAATATGGGTAAACGTCATACATATAGCCATTGGAAACGTATTGTTTGTCTAAAATATTATTCACTAAACCTGTCAAAACAATAGATTTGAATACGGACTTTGGTTTGATTACATAGGCAATATTTAAATCGTTTACAAAATAATCTACCAACTTAGCTGCAGGCAATTCAATGTTATTCATGTATTGTTCACCTATAAATTTTGAAAGCCAAGAAATTTGAAGTTTATCATTGGGTTTATAAACCAAAATATTTCCAGCAATTACTGATGGCGAATAGGCAATATCTTTAGTTCCAACATTTACTCCATTTACATTCAAATCAATATTTCGATTTTGACTTAATGTAAAATTTGGACGAATGATAAATTGTTTTGTAAGCGCAATAGTGGCATCAATTTCAAGACCTAAACGGTAACTTTTTTCACTATTAGAACGGATAGGATTGCCTACATCATCTATGTTTCCTGTTAGTATTAATTGATCTTTGTAGGCCATGTAATAAATATTGGTATTGATTTTTGCCTTCTCAGAAACAAATCGCCAACCTAATTCAAAGTCATCTAGCTTTTCTGATTTTACGTTTCCTCCTTCGTAATCTATTCGATTAGGTTCGCGATTGGCTTTAGCATAAGAGAAATAAAACGTGTTTTTATCATTGAAACTATAATTTAAACCAGCTTTTGGATTAAAGAAATTAAAAGTGTCATTCACCAAAGTCGGTTGCACACCATCGGCTTTATAATTTACATTTCGGTATTGCAAATCACCATAAAGACTGATTTTTTCAGTAACTTGATAATTGGCTTTAACAAAAATATTGCCATCGGTTTTGGTGGCAACATCATCATAGTAATGATCGCCCAATTCACTTGTAGAAGCATATCTTGCCCAAATTACTTGCCCAAAATGCTTGCCTTCATATTTGTTCCAACCGCCGCCAATAATGACATCCAACCTATCTTTTTTGTAATTAACAGAAAAAGTGGTGCCATAGAAATCATTGTCTAACCATTTCTGACGAATTAAATCGGTATTGTCGATAATTGTTCCATCAATACTAATTGGTGTTAAACCATAATCAGCAAAATCCTGTTCGTTTTGATATTCTTCATAATAGCCTTTCCCTTTGGTATAGTGCAATGCCATGTTGGCACTCCAGTTTTCTGAAACTCTTTCGTTCCAATGCAATTGGTAATGGTCTTGCTGATAGTTATCCGTTTGATTGTCATAAAAACGAGTATCGCCATTGGCATCTGTAAACATTCCAGCATAGTTGAAGGTTCTGTGGTTTTTCAATGTTTCTGCATCAATACCATACCAAGATTGATAAGTTTTCTCTTTTCCTCCAAAAACTAAGGCTTTGATTAACGTAGTTTTGCCCACATAAGTTCCTTGCAAAAAATAGGATTTCAAGTCGGATGATGCTCTGTCAATATAACCTTGTGAGGCAATATTGGATAATCTTCCTGCCAGTTCAAAATTATTGTTTAACAAACCTGAACTGAATTTCACGGTATGCTTTCTAGTATTAAAACTTCCGCCAGCATTGGATATTTCCCCATTCGCTTCTTTGGAATAACTATCGGTTAGCAAATTCAAACTAGCACCAAAAGCTCCTGCACCATTTGTTGAAGTTCCAACACCGCGTTGTAATTGTAAACTCTCTACTGATGAAGCAAAATCGGGCATGTTTACCCAAAATGTTCCATGACTTTCAGAGTCATTGTATGGAATTCCATTGATGGTTATATTTACACGTGTAGCATCACTCCCGCGAACACGAATTCCGGTGTAACCCACACCATTTCCTGCATCGGAAGTCGTAACTACTGATAGCATGTAGTTCATCAAGATAGGAATATCTTGTCCAAGATTGCGGAATTTGATTTCCTTTTTGTCTAGATTAATAAATGAAACTGGCGTTTTATTAGTAACACGAACCGCAGAGACCAAAACCTCATCGAGTTGGCTGATTTTGGTAGTGTCCTGCACTTTTTCTTGCGAAAAAGAGAGAAAAGAAAAAAGAAAAAAGAAAAAAGAAAAAAGAATTCTCCTTGTCTTCGTTCTTTGTACTTTGTACTTTGTACTTTGTTTAAATAAATTTTCCATTCGTAAAAAAGTTACGAATAAAAAGAGGTAATTATTCTTTGTTATAAAATTAATAGTGATTCCTGTGACAAAAAGCGCGCACTCTATTTTATCACTTTTCCCTTAGCAGCATTACCTGCTCAGGTTCATTGGGTATAATCTCAGCCTTATTCTGAATTTGTTTCAGAATCTGAAATTAATTCAGATTAAAGCACCCCTTTTGAGACGGGACAAAGGTATGTTTAAAAAATCTAATTGTCAAAAATATAACCTGTCATTTCGACGAAGGAAAAATCTTTAGGTTTCAAAAACTATATCACATTTTAAAAAATCAAAAAATGAGATTTCTACCAAAAGGTAGAAATGACAAAATCACAGTTTTGGTTTCTTTCTGGATTCTTTAATTTCGGATGTGTTTCGTTTTTCCTTTATTCTTTTTTCAATAACTGAACGCGGAACTTTGGTTGCTTTTCTTTTTTTGGGAATAATCAAGGCTTTTTCGATTAGCTCTAAAAAACGTTTGGTGGCTATTGCCTTATTTTTAAGTTGACTTCTGTCTTCGTCACAGTTTAAAATTAGGAGATTTTCTGAAGTTAATTTGGTTGCTAATTTGATTGCCAACAAGGCTTTTTCTTGTTCATTAAACGCTTGAGAAGCATTCAAATCAAAAGTCAACACTACTTTGGAAGAAACTTTATTTACATTTTGTCCTCCGGGACCAGAACTTCTAACGGCTTTAAAATTTAGTTCCGTTATGATTTTTTCAGTTTCCATTTTGGGGTTGATGTGCAGGTTTTAGCAAATCGTTTACTGTTTTCACCGGATTAAAAGTTACCAATGGAACCTCGACGAAAACGGTAATCCACTTTGCCATGGCTCCATTCCAAAGACCAGGCAATTCGTAGCCTTTTAAGTCTTTTCCTTTATTATTTTTATGAACAATAAAACCTTTAGTGGTGTCGATAAATTGGGTTAAATCAAATTTTTCGCCACGATAGTTTTTGGTTGCACAAACTAAATCCACCGGATTAAAATGAGTGGCTTTTGCCAAAATTTCTGCCTGTTCACGATTCTGAGCGTCTACCTGTGAACTTTCAACAATTTGCAATGTCACATTGCCTTTATAACTTCTAACCCAAAAAGGCCCGCCACCAGGTTCGCCTTCATTTTTGACCATTCCGCAAACTCTAATAGGACGGTTTAATTTGTTTTTAATAAACTCTAATTTGTTCTCAATGGTGTATTTATAAAAATCATCCAAAACATCAATATTCAATTTTTGCTCCATGAAATCAATTATTACTGGGATATTACTCTCGGTAATTGCATTATTTTCAACTGCTTCCAAAATTTTGAAAATTTGTTCTTGCAAATCAATCAAAACCCCTGCTAATCCTTTTTTATATAATGTGATTTCTTGAATGTGATTCTGAATTACATTGTCTATATTTTTGATAAAAATCACGTCAGCATCAAGATTATTTAAATTATTAATCAGGGAGCCATGTCCGCCGGGGCGAAATATAAGTCGTCCGTTTTCATTACGAAATGGTTCATTTGCTGGAGTAACTGCAATCGTGTCTGTTCTTTTGTCTTGATAAGAATAACTGACATGAAGTGTAATTTTAGACTTCTCTTCAACTTTTTGTTTTACACGTTCAATTATAGTTTTAAACAAATCTTCATGATGATCAGAAACTGTGATATGCAAATGCGATACTGAATTTGAGCTGGCATAAAAAGCACATTCATTAAGATGCTCTTCTATCGGACTTGTTATTTCTGTTTCATATTTATGAAAATCTAAAACCCCTTTTGGTTTGTTAGCAAAATCAAAATGTTCTGAAGATAACATGGTTTTAATAAACCTATAACTTTTCTCATGGCTTTCTAAAGAATAATAATCCTCATTAAGTTCTTTCACTTTAGCCTTTATTTCATCATAAAATGGAAACTTTTCTATTCCGGCAAGAAAAATTGGTAGGTTTTTATCTTTTTTTCTGTTGATGTAAGCATTTATAGATTCATTCTCATGGTCAAAATCTATAAGAAACTCGATTAAAAATTTAAACATCCTTGTTGCAGCTCCTGAAGCGGGAACAAATTTTTTGAGTTTTAATTTCTCTTTTCTAACATCAAAAAAGTCAGCAAAATTTTGAAACTCTTCATTTGATAATTTTACGATACCATCGTTTATAGTAGCCGGTCTTTCGAGTGTAATTTTTGGGATTCCTGATTGGAACAACAAAAGTTCACCTTCAATTTTATCCAAAGAAATATCTAAAGCCTTTATTTGTTCAAAATCTGCTTCGGTAAAACCGTAGTGTCTTATTAAATTATCTTTTGTTGTAAAGTTCTCTTCCATTCTAAATAAGCCATAATTGCTAAAATTGTGAAAATTAAATATTGCAATGAAAGCATCCACAACCCTCTGTAAACAAATAGCGGAACAACTATGCAATCTCCAATAATCCACAAGGTCCAATTTTCAATTTTTTTCAAAGCCATATACCACATTGCTGTAAAAAAAAGACCGGATGTAAAAATATCAATATAATTAGGAATTTCAAGTTTGTAATCGAAAAACTTGTAAACCAAATAAGTGATAAGTGCAGTTGCAATAAACAATAAAACACCAATTACTTTCTCTCTGTGAGTGGTTCTCGTTATTTCCAAATCAGGTCCATTTGATTTAGAAGTCCATTTATACCAACCGTAAACACTCATTACTGAGTAATAAATATTCATGGTCATATCGGCAAAATATTTGGCCTGATACAACAAATAAACTGTTATAACCGTAGTGACAAGTCCCGTAGGATAAACCAGTATGTTTTCTTTTTTGGCGAAAAAAACGCTCGCTATTCCAAATACAAAAGCCAAAAACTCCAAAACAATTTGAGTTGTTGAAGCATATTTATATTGGTCAAATAGAAATTCGAACATTAGTCAAAAAAGTTAATGTCATTTTCAAAAGCAGTTCCAATAACAACTAAATCGGCACCTGCTGAATAAGCAGTATCAATTTGTTTTTTGGACCGAATCCCACCACCAACAATCAACGGAACTGAAATTCTATTCGAAACTTCTTTTATAATTTCCTCTGGGACAACATTCAAGGCTCCGCTTCCGGCTTCGAGATAGAGTATTTTGTTTCCTATTAATTCGCCGGCTTTTGCGGTTTGGGCAACATATTCTGCATTTGTTTTTGGTAACGGTTTAGTTTTGCTTACACGTTCAACAGCTGTTTCGCTTCCGCTTTCTATTAAAATATAGCCCGTAGAAATAATTTCTAAATTTGTTTTTTCCAAAATAGGAACCGCATTAATTTGATGCTCTACCAAATAATCTGGATTCCTTCCTGAAAGAAGCATTAAGAATAAAATGCCATCCGCTTCTGCTGAAATTTGAGAAGGATTTCCAGGAAAAAGTAGAATCGGTAAATTAATTTCTGATTTTAATCTTATAATAATTTCATCTAAATGATTGCCTTCAAACGAACTCCCGCCGACAAAAATATGTGTGGCAGGCGATAACTTTATTTTAGTTGTCAAAACCGAAATGCCATTCATCACTACCTTATCTGGGTCGATTAAAATAGCCAGAAGTTTTTTGCTCTCTTTTTTGGCCGATAAAATTTGCTCATATAACATGTGCTTTGTTTTTCGTTTAAGGATTGTAAATGTAACCCTTTTTTAAAATACAGGAAATTTTACAAAACATGATTTATATCATTTTTTATGGATACTCAACATGTTAATTTTACTCTATTAATTCATAAAAATTAAATATCATGACACTATATCAAAAAACACTTGGAGATTTTCAACAAAGTTATATTGGGTTTGCAGCCTTAGTAATTATTGGGCAAAGCTGTTTAGGCGGAGTCGCTGCAATGTATATCTTAGAAAACGGAAACTCATTGGCACAAATGTTCCAGTTAGGATTCGTAGTTGTTACCTGCACCATTGTAAATGTTGGAATTTTAGCACAGTTAACCCCAAAAATGGTTTTCAATATGACCATTTTCAGCGTATTGCTTAGCATATTGGCTATAGCAATGAATGTGTTTGTTATTTAAATAACCTTACCGAAGCGAGTTAAATCGGAATGGAGCTAAAAGCACATACAAAAACATAGTTTTCAATAAATTCAAAAACAATATCGAAGCGTTCGGTTTTATCATTGAATTGAAGTGAAGCACGACATTTTTTGTCTTCTAAATTAAAATCATCCTCAAAAATGTGGTCTTTAAAACTAATGCCTATTTCATTTTTGATTTTGAAAACAGATTCCTTTATTCCCCATATCAGTGTTGCTTTTATCAATTCGTCCGACTTAGAAAGATTTTCCAAATGAGAAACATCCATATAACGCGGTGCAAGTTTCAGGATTTTATCTTTTAGAATTTCCAAATCGGCGCCAACATTTACATCGCTTAGAACAATAACCGAAAAATCATGTGAATGAGAAATGGAGATGTGTTTTCCATTTCGTAAATGTGGTTTGCCAAATTCATCGTAATACAAATCAAAGTCTGAATAACCTGCTTCCATCAATAATCTTCTGACCGCTAAAAACCCTCTTTGGTGGCTTTCGGATTTCATGCTTTCCACTCTTGCCAGTGAAACATCTTTCAACGCAACACTCTGAAAGAGTTCGTCAAAAGTTTCGGTTATTTTCCAAACCAATAATTTAGTATAATCATTTAACGCTATATTTTTTAGTAATGGCATCTTAGTTTTAAATTATCTGTTTGTTTTTCAGAAAATTAAGTGACTAAACAAATCATAAAAAAACAGAAAACGTTTTTTTAATTCTAACCTATGTTGTAATTTTGCCCCGAAATTTAAAAACAAATATACATAATAGATGAGTACACAAACATTACCTTATGTAGCTTTTAAAGTGAAAGATATTTCGCTTGCAGCTTGGGGAAGAAAAGAAATTGAACTAGCAGAAGCTGAAATGCCTGGATTGATGGCGCTTCGTGCAGAGTATGGTGCTAGCCAACCCTTAAAAGGAGCACGTATTGCAGGATGTCTTCACATGACCATTCAAACAGCCGTTCTTATTGAAACCTTAATTGCTCTTGGAGCTGAAGTTACTTGGTCATCTTGTAACATTTTCTCTACACAGGATCAAGCTGCTGCTGCTATTGCTGCTGCAGGGATTCAAGTTTATGCCTGGAAAGGTTTAGATGAAGAATCATTTGACTGGTGTATTGAGCAAACTTTATTTTTTGGTGAAGATAGAAAACCATTGAACATGATTTTGGATGATGGGGGTGATTTAACCAATATGGTTATTGACCGTTACCCTGAACTGGTTTCTGGTATCAAAGGATTGTCAGAAGAAACTACAACTGGTGTTCACAGACTTTATGAAAGAGTAAAAGCAGGAACATTACCAATGCCTGCGATTAATGTTAATGACTCGGTTACTAAATCAAAATTCGATAATAAATACGGTTGTAAAGAATCGGCAGTTGATGCTGTTCGTAGAGCAACAGATATTATGTTAGCCGGAAAAAGAGTTGTTGTTTGTGGATATGGTGATGTTGGAAAAGGAACTGCGGCTTCTTTCCGTGGTGCTGGTTCTATTGTAACGGTTACTGAAATCGATCCAATTTGTGCATTACAAGCTGCCATGGATGGTTTTGAAGTTAAAAAATTAAACACAGTTGTTGATAATGCTGATATCATCATCACAACAACCGGAAATAAAGACATCGTTTTGGGTTCTCATTTCGAAAAAATGAAAGACAAAACTATCGTTTGTAACATTGGGCATTTTGACAAC
>CANJWG010000021.1 GCA_947478365.1 Flavobacteriaceae bacterium
AACTGTTTATGATGCAAAAGGTCTACTGAAGGCTGCTATTCGCGATAACGACCCTGTGATTTTCATGGAATCGGAACAAATGTATGGTGACAAAGGAGAAGTGCCGGAAGGAGAATATACAATTCCGCTTGGCGTTGCCGATATAAAAAGAGTAGGAACAGACGTAACTATTGTTTCTTTTGGGAAAATTATCAAAGAAGCTTTTATAGCTGCTGATGAATTAGCTAATGAAGGAATCTCCTGCGAAATTATCGATTTGAGAACGGTTCGCCCAATGGATTATGATGCCATCATCACTTCGGTTAAAAAAACTAATAGATTGGTAGTTTTGGAAGAAGCATGGCCATTTGCCAGTGTTGCTTCTGAAATCACCTACATGGTTCAAGAACGTGCTTTTGATTATTTAGACGCACCAATACAAAGAATCACAACCGCAGATACACCTGCGCCCTATTCGCCAACGCTATTAAAAGAATGGTTGCCAAATGCAGCAGATGTTGTTAAAGCGGTAAAAAAAGTAATTTACAAATAAATTGTTAGATAGTTAGATTTTTATATTGTTGTAAGTTAACCCAAAAATCCAAAAATCTAGTAATCCAATTATCTAAATACCTATATTTGAAACTTCATCAGACAATGATTTGGTGAAGTTTTTATGCTTATGAAAAACATTTATTTTAGTTTATTTTTAATTGTTTTCTCCACAGTTATAGTGGCTCAAACAAAAGTGAGCGGTATTGTGGTTGATAATACTAATCAACCTATCCCATTTGCCAATCTAGTTTTTAAAGGTTCTAATACTGGAGTTGTTTCTAATGAAGATGGACGATTTTATATAGAATCCCCAGATAATTATTCGGTATTGATGGTTTCTTTTGTTGGATTTCCTACTCAGGAAGTTAAATTGACAAAGCAAGTAAGTTACGACTTCAAAATAGTTTTAAAAGAAGGAAATAGTTTGAAGGAAGTTAAAATTTATTCCGGGAAAACTTCCAAAAAAAATAATCCTGCTTTAGACATTCTTAGAAAAATTTGGGAGCGAAGAAGAAAGAATGGATTAAAAATGTTCAAGCAATATCAATATGAAAAATACGAAAAAGTTGAATTTGATATGAACACCATCGATAGTGCTTTTATGAAAAGTAAGATTTTCAAAGGCATGGAGTTCGTTTTCAAAAATATTGATACTTCTAGGGTAACAGGTAAAACTTATTTACCAATATTCATCAATGAGTCTTTGTCAGATGTTTATGGTGATAATCAAGCTAAAAAAACCAAGGAAATCCTTAAGGCCAACAAAAATTCCGGGTTGGGGAATGGTGATGGTGTGAATATGTTTATCAAAGATTTATATAACGATTTTGATATTTATGATAATTATCTGAATTTTTTTGACAAAAGTTTCACTAGTCCGTTGTCAAGAACCGGTATTGATGTTTACAACTATGTATTATCTGACACAGCTGTTATTGATAACAAATTGTGTTATAACATTGTATTTTATCCCAGACGTAAAAATGAATTGACTTTTAAAGGAGATTTTTGGGTTAACGATACCACTTTTGCCATAAAAAAAATAAATATGGCAATTACCAAAAGTGCCAACATTAACTGGGTAAAAGATATTTATTTAGAACAAGAATTTGAAGTTTTAAATGATTCTATTTTCTTGCCAACGCGCGATTATATGATGTCTGACTTTGCACTTAGAAAGAAAGAAGAATCAAAAGGAGTTTATGGAAAAAGAACAACACTATATAGAAATTTTAAATTTAATGAAAAGAAATCGGACAAGTTTTATAAAGATGAAATTAATTACATAGACAATACTGTTTATACAAGGTCAGATGATTATTGGGAAGAAAACCGATTTGAAAAATTAAATAAAGATGAGAGGAAAATCTATAAAATGATTGATACACTCAAAACGGTTAAGAAATTCAAAAAATTATATAGTTTAGTTTCTATTTTAGGCAGTGGTTATATTGAAATTCCAAAATGGCATATAGATTATGGGCCTATCTTTTCTACAGTTGGATTTAATGAAGTAGAAGGTTGGCGATTAAGAACTGGTGGAAGAACTTATTTTGGGCCAAATGATTTGTGGCGTATTCAAGGATATACTGCTTATGGTTTTGAAGATAATAAATTTAAATATGGTATTTCTGGTAAATGGATGATTGATAAGAAAAATAGAATTATAATTTCAGGAGGAAATAGGAGAGACGTTGAACAAATAGGGGCTAGTTTAACAACAACCAATGATGTATTAGGAAGAAGTTATGCATCGTCAGGTCTTTTTACAACTGGAGCTAATGGTAAATTGACCAACATTAATTTGACTACCCTAGAAGCAGAGATTGAGCCTATTAAAAATGTGACATTTCAACTTGGGCTTTCCTATAGAACATTAGAGTCAGCATCAGATACTTTTGCTTTGGATTATTTTACAGATGCGACACTTACGAAAACAAACAGCAGTGTCACTCAATCGGAATTAAATATTCAAATTGAAATGACACCAAAGAAAAAAACAATTGGATATGGTGTTGAAAGAAGAAATATAGATTCTCCTTTTAGTAGAATATTTGTGAATTATAGTCAAGGGTTTAAAGGATTTATCAATAGTGATTTTAGTTATCAAAAAATTCAGTTGTACTATAAACAACCTATTATTATTGGTGCCATTGGTCGTTCAAATTTCACTATGGAATTAGGGAAAACATATGGACAAGTCCCATTGGGTTTAATGAGTGTAGTTCCAGGAAACCAAACATTATTCATAATTGACAATACCTTTAGTAACTTAAATTTCTATGAATTTGTGGCCGACACCTATGCTACTTTCCAATGGGAGCACAATTTTCAAGGGAAAATATTTGCCCGAATTCCAGGTTTAAGAAAACTGAATCTTAGAGAAATTGTAGGTATCAAAGGTGTTTACGGCACCGTCTCTGACGAAAATAGAGCCATAAATGCTTCAGGTTTAATTTATCAGGCTCCTGAAAAACCGTATTGGGAATATAGCGCCGGTATCGGAAATATTTTCAAAGTATTCCGCTTGGATTGTGCCTGGCGAGGAAATTATAGAGATTTGCCTGGAACCAACAACTTTACTATCAAAGGTTCGTTCGGATTTTATTTTTAAACTAAAAAAAGGTAAAGAAAGGTATAATTAGAATTTCTATTTAAAGACTCCATATTTAATTATACAATAAATCGCTTGAAAACCATCTTTCCAGTTTATTTTTTTGCCTTCTTCAAAAGTTCTTCCATAATAACTAATACCAACTTCGTAAATTCTAATTTTAGGAATTCGAGCCACTTTTTGGGTAACTTCTGGCTCAAAACCAAAACGTTTTTCTTTCAGTTGAATCGATTTTAAAATATCGGAACGGAACATTTTGTAGCAGGTTTCCATATCTGTTAAGTTCAGATTAGAAAACATATTACTCAAAAACGTCAAAAATTTATTTCCGATACTGTGCCAAAAGAAAAGAATACGATGCGGGTTTCCACCCATAAAACGACTTCCGTAAACAACATCGGCAACACCATCTGTAAAAGGTTTTAAAAGAATGGTATATTCATGAGGGTCATATTCTAAATCGGCATCTTGAATCACAATCACATCGCCACTCGCTACTTTTATTCCAGTATGAAGCGCCGCGCCTTTCCCTTTGTTTTTATCATGCTCAAGATAAACAATAGATAGTGATGAATTAGTGAATATATAGTTTTTTATACTTTCAGCAGTAGTATCAGTACTGCAATCATTCACTATGATGATTTCTTTTTCGATATTATTTAGCAGATAAACAGCCTTTATTTTATCCAATATTTTATGAATAGTTGGTCCTTCATTAAAGCACGGGATGATGATTGAAAGTTTTTTAATTTCCATTGAAAAGTTAAATAGGGTCAAAAATAGTTTTTTTGTTTTAGTAAGCAATAATTTACTTTAAATACATGTATATCAAATGAACTAATATTCATGAATTATATTGTTTTTATTTGTTAAAGTTTTGTTACTTTTGCGACCGATAAAATTTATAACTAAAATTATATTTATGGAATCATACATGATTTATGCGCCAATAGTTATGGCGTTAATTGGATTGGCTTTTATGGCAATCAAAAGAGCTTGGGTTTTAAAACAAGATGCTGGCGACGGTAAGATGAAAGAGATTTCAGATTACATCTACGAAGGTGCTTTAGCTTTCCTGAAAGCAGAGTACAGATTATTAGCAATATTCGTAGTTATTTCGAGTGTTGTTTTAGCTGGAATTACATTTTTACCGGGAGTTAAAACGCATTTATTAATTGTTATTGCATTTGTTTTCGGTGCTTTCTTTTCAGCTTTAGCTGGAAATATGGGAATGAAAATCGCAACAAAAACTAACGTAAGAACAACTCAAGCAGCTCGTACAAGTTTGCCTCAAGCACTAAAAGTTTCTTTTGGTGGTGGAACTGTAATGGGATTAGGTGTTGCCGGATTAGCCGTTTTAGGTTTAACAGGATTCTTTATTATACTTTTTCAAAAATTCATGGGCGGTGTTTGGACAAACACTGAAGACATGACTGTTGTTCTTGAAACATTAGCTGGTTTTTCTCTTGGAGCTGAATCTATCGCTTTGTTTGCACGTGTTGGTGGTGGTATTTATACCAAAGCAGCTGACGTTGGTGCTGACTTAGTAGGTAAAGTAGAAGCAGGAATCCCAGAAGATGATCCAAGAAACCCTGCTACTATTGCAGATAATGTTGGTGATAACGTTGGTGACGTTGCCGGTATGGGAGCTGATTTATTTGGTTCTTATGTAGCAACCGTATTGGCTGCTATGGTTCTTGGTAATTATGTTATCAAAGATATGGGCGGAAAAATCGAAGATGCTTTCGGTGGAATTGGACCAATCTTATTGCCAATGGCAATTGCTGGTTTTGGAATCTTATTCTCAATCATAGGAACAATGCTAGTTAAAATTTCTAGTGATGATGCAAAAGAAGCTCAGGTTCAAAAAGCATTAAACATCGGAAACTGGGTTTCTATCGTTTTAACTGCAGTTGCTTGTTTCTTTTTGGTTACTCATATGTTGCCTGAAATTATGAAAATGTCATTCTTCGGTGAAGGATTACAAGATATTTCCTCAATGAGAGTTTTCTACGCTTCTTTAATAGGATTATTTGTTGGTGGAGCTATTTCATCAGTTACTGAATATTATACAGGATTAGGTACAAAACCAGTATTGGCAATCGTACAAAAATCATCAACAGGTGCAGGAACAAATGTAATTGCTGGTTTAGCAACCGGAATGATTTCTACTTTCCCAACTGTTTTATTGTTTGCTGGAGCAATTTGGTCAACTTATGCTTTGGCTGGTTTCTATGGTGTGGCTTTGGCTGCTTCTGCAATGATGGCTACAACAGCTATGCAGTTAGCAATCGACGCATTCGGTCCAATCTCTGATAATGCAGGTGGAATTGCTGAAATGAGTGAATTGCCAAAAGAAGTTCGTACACGTACAGACATTTTAGATTCTGTTGGTAATACAACGGCCGCAACAGGAAAAGGTTTTGCTATCGCTTCTGCTGCATTAACATCGTTAGCCTTATTTGCTGCTTATGTAACGTTTACAGGAATAGATGGAATTAATATTTTCAAAGCTCCGGTTTTAGCCATGCTATTTGTTGGTGGAATGATACCAGTAGTTTTCTCTGCATTAGCAATGAACTCTGTTGGAAAAGCTGCGATGGATATGGTTTACGAAGTACGACGTCAGTTCAAAGAAATTCCAGGAATCATGGAAGGAACCGGAAAACCGGAATATGGCAAATGTGTTGAAATATCTACTAAAGCTGCATTACGTGAAATGATGTTGCCTGGTGTTATGACTATTGGTTTTCCAATTGCAATTGTGTTGTTAGGTAAATTAGTTTACGGAGATAATAATATGCTTATCGCTGAAATGTTAGGTGGTTATATGGCCGGAGTTACAGTATCAGGGGTTCTTTGGGCTGTGTTCCAAAATAACGCTGGTGGCGCTTGGGATAACGCTAAAAAATCTTTTGAAGCCGGAGTTATGATTAACGGTGAAATGACATACAAAGGTTCTGATGCCCACAAAGCGGCAGTAACCGGAGATACAGTTGGAGATCCATTTAAAGACACTTCAGGTCCTTCAATGAACATCTTAATCAAATTGACATGTCTAATTGGTTTAGTAATCGCTCCAATCTTAGGTGCCGGTCACGAAGGTGAAACCAAAGAAATGAATTGCTCTATTGAAATGAAATCTTGTGAAGGTGAAATGATGGGTAAATGTGACATGAGTAAATGCAAAGACATGACTAAAGAGGAATGTGCTGCAATGTGTGACTCATTAAAATGTACACCTGAACAAAAAGAAGCATGTCTTTCTCACTATGGTGCTGATGGAAAATTCATCGCTGAGAAAAAAGAGGATTGTTGTGCAAAAAAAGACGCAATGGCTCCATCTGCTGCAGAGAAAAATGTAAAAGTTGTAATTACTAATACAAATGGTAAAGCTAAAGCAACGGTTACAACTACAGTAGGAGGTACTTCAACATCTGAAACTTTTGAAGGTACTGAAGCTGAAGTAAAAGCTAAAGTGGAAGCATTGAAATAATGGTTTTCGACATATACAATTAAAAAATGGCTCGCAATTGCGAGCCATTTTTTTATATTTAAAATTCTTTAAAAAAGTCCGTTTATCTCAGCATTAATTCTGTTAATGATATCTCCCAAATCTTCCGGATTATTTACAAAATCAATATTGTCTACATCAATTATTAATAGCTTGCCTTTGTCATAGGTATGAATCCAGGCTTCATAACGTTCGTTCAAACGACTTAAATAATCTATAGAAATAGTATTTTCATAATCACGACCACGTTTGTGAATTTGAGCAACTAAATTTGGAATAGAACTTCTTAAATAAATCAATAAATCAGGTGCGCCAACTAATCCTTCCATTAACTCAAAAAGATCAGAATAATTTTCATAATCACGATTGGTCATTAAACCCATAGCATGTAAATTGGGAGCAAAGATGTGCGCATCTTCATATATGGTTCTATCCTGAATTATGTTTTTACCACTTTCGCGTATTTGCAACACCTGGCGAAAACGACTATTTAGGAAATAAATCTGCAAGTTAAAACTCCAACGTTCCATTTGGTGATAGAAATCATCTAAATACGGATTGTCAACTACATCTTCAAAATGAGGTTCCCACTTAAATTGCTTTGCCAAAAACCGTGTTAAAGTAGTTTTTCCTGCTCCTATATTTCCTGCTACTGCTATGTGCATTATGGTAATTTTAATTTAAAATATTTAATTTGTTGGTTGGTAAAAATAGCTAAAATTTGGTCTTTGTAATAAAAATTTTGGAACGATTTCTCAACAATTTCTATTTCATAGACAGTTTTTGAAATATTATTCAAACAATACAAAGTCTTGTCTTTCAAAAATAAGAGTTTTTCATTATCAATGATTTGAATTTTTTCAAAAGGTGGAATAGTAGCTAAAAGTTTCACTTTACCAAATATATCAATCGAATACCAATTATTAATTTCATCAATCCAATAAAAATGGTTGAAATCAGATTGCGTGTATTTTATGCTTTCCTGAATTGGATTTCCAATGATTTTGGAAGTGTTTTTTAAATAATCAAACAACATAATTTGTTGTTTTAAAGCATTATAAATCCATAATTTATTTTGTGATGCCATGCCAATCTTAGAAGCAAAAATAGTGTTGTCAATATCAAAAAGATTTAGTTTCTGAATTTCATTTAGCTGATTGTCAAGTATGATTATGCTATTAAAATCTTCATAAAAAAGGACTATTTTTAAAGGGTTTACATAATCTACAGAAGTAATTTTCCCTAAAGCTACGTTTTTATATTCCCAAATCTGATTTTCGTTTTGCTTGCTAAAAACATTATTATTGATATAATAATTGTTGCCCAATCCATCAAAGCTGATATAAGTTTTGTTTTCAATTTCTTTATTATTTAAACTAGTAGTTTTTAGCTTTTGATTTTGACAAAAACTAATCGAACAGCACATTAATAAAAAGAAATAAATTGCATTTTTCATGGTTGTGCTAATTTACATTAAACCAAATGAAATACAATAAGTAAAAAATAGTATTTTAACATAAAATTAGTAACAGGATTTGATTACTTTCGTCATATTTGTTCGACTAAAATTAAACCTCATGAAAAAAATAGTTTACGCATCTTTGTTTCTAATTTCTTTTATAACATCTAATGCTCAAAAAGATTTCCAAGGAATGGCAGTTTATGAAACAAAAACTAGCACTGCTGATTTTAAATCTCGTTTTGAGGGCAACAAAGAAATGACTCCCGAAATGCAAAAAATGATTGAAGAACGAATGAAAAAAATGTTTGAAAAAACATTTTTTTTAAATTTTGACAAATCAGCATCTATCTATAAAGAAGAAGAAAAATTAGATGCGCCAGGACAAGGACAAGGAGGCGGAATGCGAATTATGTCCTCTTTTATGGGTGGAGGCGGAACCTATTATAAAAATGTAAAAGAGAAAATATATACCGTTGATAAAGAATTTATGGGCAAAGAATTTTTAATCAAAGATTCATTAACTACATATAAATGGCAAATGAGTTCTGAAACAAGAGTTATTGGAGGCTATAATTGTTTTAAAGCTACCGCAGTTATTCCGGCTAGTAAAACCGATTTTAGAAACTTTAAACCAAAAAAGAAAGAAGAAGCAGAAGAAGGTGAAGAAAAAAAAGAAGAGAAAGAAAAAAGAACCAATTTTATGGATGACTTTGATTTGCCTAAAGAAATAACAATAACAGCTTGGTACACTCCAGAAATCCCTGTAAACCAAGGTCCCGAAGGGTATTGGGGTTTGCCAGGATTAATTCTTGAAGTTAACGATGGGAAAACCACTATTTTATGTTCAAAAGTGGTGTTAAACGCCAAAGAAAAAGTAGAAATAAAAGCAGCTACTAATGGGAAAGTAATTTCTCAAAAAGAATATGATGAAACCGTTGTAAAAAAAATGGAAGAAATGCGTCAAATGTATGATGGAAAAGGCGGAAGAGGTGGATTTCAAATGAGGGGAAGAAATTAATTTAATTTAAATATGAGAAAACATATCTTATTGTTTCATTTTGTTTTTATTTCGTTATGGCTGAATGCACAAGATTTTCAAGGAAAAGCGGAATATTTTTCTAAAAGGGTTTTGAGTAAAAAGACAGAAAAAGTTGAAATCGATGATAAGAAAGAAACGAATCTCGAATTTGAAAAAGCTTGGCAGGATGCTATGAAAAAAGCAACGGAAAAAAAGTATCTGTTAACTTTTAATAAAGTGGAATGTCTTTATGAAGTACAACAAGAACTCGGAAAGCCAGAAAAACCATCAAGCGGAATGGTAATTTCTGTTTCTATTTCGGGAGGGGGCAAAAAATATCTTAATCTTAAAGACAAAAAAAGTATTGTTGAAAATGAAATCTTCGATAAAGAATTTTTAATTGTTGAACCATTAGAAAAACCAGATTGGAAACTACTAAATGAAACTAAGAAAATAGGAGATTACAATTGTTTTAAAGCCGAGCTTATAGTTCCAGTAAGCGAGAATCAACGAAAAGATTACGAGGAATTTCTCAAAAAAGAAGAAGTAAAACCAGCGTTGTTTAAAATGGACGAACCTAAAGATAAAGTAATTATCGCATGGTACACTCCTGAAATCCCTGTGAGTTTTGGACCAGACAATTATTGGGGTTTACCCGGGCTAATCCTTGAAATAAACGAAGAAGACAACCTTGTGCTTTGCTCTAAAGTGACTTTGAGTAATAAAGAAAAAACAGCTATAAAAGTTCCGAACACTGGAAAAAAAGTAACTCAAATGCAATTTGATGAAATCGAAAAAAAGAAAACAGACAGTATGAAAGATGAAGATGGTGTTATTATTTTCGAACATTAATAACAGATTCATCAAAGATAAAATCATGAAAAAAATATTAATTCTGCTAGTTCTTTTAATTTCAACAATTTCCTTTTCTCAAAATATCCGTTTTGAAGGTGTAATACAAGATACCAATAAAGCGCCACTGGAAATGGCAAATATCATGGCACTGAACCAAACTACCAAAGCCATGGATGCCTATGCTATTACAAATGACAAAGGAAAATTTGTACTCAACCTAAACCCAAATACAACTTATGCTATCAAGATGAGCTATCTCGGAATGCAAAATAAAGAGATAACAGTTACAACGCAAACAGCAAATATTACCCAAAGCATCACGATGGAAAGTGGCGGAATTGAACTTGAAGGCGTTGAAATTGTGCGCGAAATGCCCGTTTCTATTAAAGGTGATACCATAGTTTACAATGCCGATTCTTTTAAAACAGGAACCGAAAGAAAGCTAGAAGATGTCTTGAAAAAATTACCCGGTGTTGAAGTAAATGCCGATGGTGAAGTTGAAGTTGAAGGGAAAAAAGTAACCAAATTAATGGTTGAAGGCAAAGACTTTTTTGATGGCGATACCAAACTTGGCGTCAAAAATATTCCGGCCGATGCTATAGATAAAGTGCAAGTACTGCGCAATTACAATGAAAATTCTATACTTAAAGGCGTTGAAAATAATCAGGATAATGTGGCAATGAACATTAAACTAAAAGATGGCAAGAAAAACTTTTGGTTTGGCGATATGACTGCGGGTGGAGGAACTGATGATAAAGGAAAAGCGGAGCGATATATTATAAATCCGAAGTTGTTTTATTACAGTCCAAAATACAGTATCAATATTATTAGCAATTTTAATAACATTGGTGAACTGCCATTGACCATTCAGGATTATTTCAAATTCACAGGTGGTTTTAGAAATATGATGGGCAAAGGAGGCTCTAGTTTCAATGTTTCTTCAAATGATTTAGGCATTTCGTTATTACGAAATAATAGAGCCAAAGAGATTGACACCAAATTTGGTGCGACAAACTTTTCGTACAACCCAACAAAATCATGGAGTTTGAGCGGATTTGGTATTTTTTCATCATCAATTACTGATTTAGAAACCAAATCTAAAACTAACTTTTTAGAACCCAACTCTTCGGAAATTGCTTCAACAGAAAATCGTCAAGAAGTAGCGCATCAAAAAAATAGCTTAGGATTATTTAAATTAAGTTCAAGTTATAAGCCAAGTACAAAATTTCAATTCGACTATGATATTCTCGGAAAATTATCCAAACAAGATGAAATAAATTCGTTGTTGAGAGAAACTATTATCAATACTAATTCGAATTCCGAAAATATTAATACGGCAAAAAAACAAGCGCCAAATTCAGTGAATCAGAATTTAAGTTTTTATTATACCGCTTCTGATAAAAATGTTTTTGCCTTTGAATCACAACATTTATATCAAGACGAAGATCCATTTTATAACGCCAATTTAGCGACACAACCTTTTAACTTTTCTGGCTATGTTTCTGGGCAAAACAGAAATGACATTAATCAAAGCCGTTTTGTGAAAACCAATAAATTGGACTCAAAACTTGATTATTATTATATGGTTACACCAAAAAGCAATATTAATATAACTCTTGGAAATACCAATTCATATCAAAGTTTCAATTCAAGTATTTATCAAATTTTAGATAACGGAACCACAAATGATTTGAACAATGCAAGTAATACTAATAATGTAAACTATAGATTTAATGATGCTTTCCTTGGATTGCATTACAAGGTATTATCGGGTAAATTTACTTTCACTCCCGGGATTAGTGCACATTCGTATTCCATGAATAATCAACAGTTAGGAACAGATTATAAATTAAACTTCACTAGACTTTTACCAGATTTGTTTGTGTTATACCAAATTAAAAAAGCAGAAACGTTGACATATAATTTCAGTTTCACTAATAATTTTACCGATATTAATAAACTTGCTGAAGGTTATGTTTTGAATAGTTATAACAGTTTATCTAAAGGAAACAGATTATTAGAAAACGCAACCAGTCAGACCCATTCATTGCGTTATTTCAAATACAATATGTTCAATTTCGAAAATATTTTTGCCTATGCAACTTACTCAAGAACAGTTGATGCGGTTAAATCGCGTTTCCGTTTTGATGGAGTAAATCAAACGTCATCGCCTATTAATTCAAATTTTGCAGACGAAACATTTTCGGCAGCAGGAAGTTATGGTAGGTCTTTCGCAAGATTTTACAAAGCATCCTTAAGCGCTAACATCAATTGGTCAAAATTCAATAACTTACAGTTTAACCCACCAACGAATTTAGATATTGCCATTACCAATGAAAGTTTTACACAAAATTATACGTTGGAACTTTCCACCAATTTTAAAAAGCTACCTAATATTGAATTGGGTTATAATTACCTAATCAATGAGTATCAAGGCAATACTTTTTATACCGACAAACCATTTGTAAAACTGGATTATTTTTTCTTAAAAAGTTTCTCCTTTGTTTCCGAATATGAGTTTTACCATTACTATAACAACGATAGAACTACGGAAAACGAATATGATTTTCTATCGGCAAGTTTGATTTATCAAAAAACAAAAGATAGTCATTTTGAATACAAAATATCAGGCACCAATCTGCTCAATACAACATCATTAAACGACGATAGTTTTAATCAAAATATTGTTAGAACCTCGCAATATAGAGTGCAACCTAGGTATATAATTTTTAGTTTGAAGTATAATTTGTAGCTATTCTTGCTATCCGCTTTATTTTTTTGCAAAAAAGCAAAAAGGATATCGCTACTATTAGGCTTGCCTGCCGGTAGGCAGGGCTAAAAACAAAAAACCTGTTCATTTGAACAGGTTTTTCTTTGCGAACTTCGCGTATTTCTTTACGAGCTATGCGTTTAAATTCCAAAAGCTGCTTTTACTTTATCTACATAATCTAATTTCTCCCAAGTAAATAACTCTACAGTTACTGTTTTTGGGGCGCCGTTTGGCAATTGGAAAGTCTTTGTAACCGTTTCAGGTGTTCTTCCCATGTGACCATAAGCTGCTGTTTCACTATAAATGGGATTTCTTAATTTTAAACGTTGCTCAATAAAGTATGGACGCATATCAAATACGTTTTCAACTACTTTACTGATTTCTCCATCAGTCATATTTACTTTTGAAGTGCCATAAGTAACCACATTAATAGATGTTGGTTTTGCCACTCCAATCGCATACGAAACTTGAACCAAAACTTCATCGCACAATCCAGCAGCAACTAAGTTTTTAGCAATATGACGGGTTGCATAAGCAGCAGAACGGTCCACTTTACTCGGGTCTTTTCCAGAGAAAGCACCACCACCGTGAGCACCTTTTCCTCCGTACGTATCAACGATAATTTTTCTTCCTGTCAAACCAGTATCTCCGTGTGGTCCACCAATAACGAATTTACCGGTTGGATTGATGTGATACGTAATTTTGTCATTGAATAAATGAGCGTATTGAGGATATTTAGCTTTAATTCTTGGGATTAAAATAGATACTAAATCGCTTTTAATTTTGGCTAACATTTCAGCTTCAGCAGCAAAATCATCATGTTGAGTAGAGATTACAATCGCATCAATTCTTTGAGGTTTATTATCGTCAGAATATTCTAAAGTAACTTGTGATTTAGCATCAGGACGAAGGTATTTAATTTCATTATTTTCTCTTCTTAAATTGGCTAATTCAATTAATAAGGCATGAGACAAATCCAAAGCTAAAGGCATATAGTTTTCGGTTTCATTAGTAGCATAGCCAAACATCATTCCTTGGTCACCAGCTCCTTGTTCTTCTTTACTAGCTCTGTCAACTCCTTGGTTAATATCAGCCGATTGCTCGTGAATAGCAGACAAAACACCACACGAATCAGCTTCAAACATATACTCACTTTTAGTATATCCAATCTTTCTGATTACTTCTCTTGCAATAGATTGTACATCAAGATAAGTATTTGATTTTACTTCTCCAGCCAAGATAACTTGCCCAGTAGTTACTAAAGTTTCACAGGCAACTTTTGAATCAGCATCAAATGCTAAAAAGTTATCAATCAATGCATCAGAAATTTGATCTGCAACTTTGTCTGGATGCCCTTCGCTCACAGACTCCGACGTAAATAAATAAGCCATAACTATAGTTCAGTTTAATATTATATGTAATGAAGAAAAAATCTGATTGCAAAGAAAGCTAAAGAAGAATTTCTGCTTTAGCATTTTTTTTATTCTGAACTTGTTTTTTATAATTTCAAAAAAAGATTCAAGTTCGAATAGAGGTTGCAATCAGTTCAAATTTTTCCTCTTTTTTTTTCGCTTGCAAATGTATAAAGACTATTTCGAATAGCAAATTAATCTATTAAAATTTTTTGAAAAGTACTATTTCGTTTTCGCGATTTTTTTAAAAGAAACACTTGCAAATAACAATTCTATGCCTTTACTTTGCAAAGTTCATAAACTTATTGTTAGTTATCACGAAAGCTGGAGGGAATAGACCCGTTGAAAGCTTAGCAACCCTTTGCCAAAAGAAGGTGCTACATTCTATCTTTAACCTGAATTTATTTCAGGATCTGTTAAACAGATTAGTAAAGAAAAGATAACCCCGAGAATTCTTCTCAACTTTCATGATAACATATAATTTAAACAACAACTTTTAATAGTTGAAACTATTTATATGTCAAAAATTCAAGAAGCTATTAAACATAGAATCCTAGTGCTCGATGGAGCCATGGGAACCATGCTACAACGAAATAACTTCTCCTTGCTAACAAAAAACAACTGAATTTAATTCCACATAGATTTAGTATTGAACTACCTGATGATTTGATTAGGGAAGTAGTAAAAGCTAAAGACAATGACCACGTGAAACAAATCGGAATAGAATGGTGTACGCAACAAAGTAAAGAGTTGGTCGCCGCTGGAATTCCAGTTTTACACTACTATTCTATGGGTAAAGCAGAGAATATTAAGGTGATAGCGTCAATTATTTTTTAACTTTATACAAATTTGTCAAAAATCAACATCCTTAATATATTCTACTATATTTGCGCGTTTTAAATTTTAGAATGAGGCGTTTTTTCTATTTACTTTTATTAGTTTCAAGTTTTGTAAACGCTCAGCAGAAGGATACTTTTGCTGTTGAGGCTTCTTTTTTGCGAGGTAACACTTTGCCACATCGGGATGATATTCATCTGCTGGTAAATGGTCATCCTGAGGGTTTGCTATTTAGTTTTGTCATGAAAACGCATGGAAAAGAGGAATGGCAACGAGTTTATGATTTTCCGGATTATGGTGGGTATTTTTTGTATCAGGATTTTAAGAGTGAGCCACTGGGGGTTTGTTATGCTGTTGGAGGATTTTATAATTTTTATTTTTTAAACAGGCATTTGCAGTTGAAATTGGCTCAAGGTATTGCGCTCACGACTAATCCGTATGATAAGGTTAACAATAGTAAGAACAAGGCTTTTGGGACTAGAATTATGGATAATACTAATATTGGTTTGAGTTATGATAATCAAAATTTGTTTGGAAATATTGGTTTTCATGCAGGAATATTGTTTACGCATTATTCAAACGGAAGACTGAAATCACCCAATAGTGGTATTAATACTTACTTGTTGAACCTTGGTTTGAATTACAATTTTGAGAATGAAAAGAAAGTTGTTAACGACACTTCGTATGTTAAAAAATCATTCCGTGAACCTTTGAAATATAATTTTGTTTTTAGAACAGGAATAAACGAAAGTCCGATCATTAGAAGTGGTCAGCGTCCTTTTTATCATATCGGTTTTTATGTTGATAAACGCTTGAATAGAAAATCGGCATTGCAACTGGGAACTGAATTGTTTTTAACTAACTCTATTAAGGATTATATAAAATATTATTCGGTGGCTTATCCTGAGGCAAACTCAGACCCAAATACTGATTATAAACGCGTGGGTGTTTTCATAGGTCATGAATTGTTTATTAATAGAATTTCGCTGGAAGCACAAGTGGGTTATTATGTATATCAGCCTTTTAAAAAGGATATTCCTATATATGACAGAGTGGGAATTAAATATTATTTTACCGATAAAATATTTGGTGGATTTACGATTAAAACCCATATGTTTTCAGCGGAAGCATTGGAGTTTGGAATTGGAGTGAGATTTTAAAATGGTAACTATGAAGAAGTTTTTAGTATTGATTTTGTTATTTGTTTTAATTTGCGTTGGGAGTTCGCTTACGTTCGTTTCATGTGAAAGACCAAGCGAATGTATTGAAAGTGCTGGCGCTACAAAGATTAAAGATATCCCTGTTGAAGCTTTTAGCAAAATAAAAGTGTATCACGGTATTGAAGTTGTGATTACTGAAGGGGCAGCAACAAAAGTACAGATACAAGCAGGTGAAAATTTCATTAATTACATTGAAGTAAAACAATATGGCAACCAATTGGTTTTTAAGGATAATTCAGGTTGCAATTGGGTTCGTGATTATGGGCAAACGAAAATATTTATTACCACACCAACATTAGAAGAAATCTATTCAAAAACCGATAGAGATATTAGTTCCAATGGTGTTTTAACTTTTCCAAATTTGAATATCATTTCCTTTGATAGAGATGCCGATGGCGAAAGTGGTGCTGGAACTGGGGACTTTATTTTGGAAATCAATAATAATTCATTGACGATTTGCAATAATAATGTGTCTCGATTTTACCTTTCTGGACAAACGAATTCTGCCAATTTTAATTTCTATTTTGGTGATGGACGTATTGAAGCTCAGAATTTAGTGGCTCAAAATATTGTTGTTTATCATCGAGGTTCCAATGATATGATTGTAAATCCTATTCAAAGTGTTACAGGTGTTTTGAATAGTACAGGAAATCTGGTCTTGATAAATTTACCACCCGTACACACACCGCTTGATGCCTTGTATACAGGTCATATGATTTTTCCATAAAAATCCCGATACTACGCGACTTTTTGTTTATTTTTTCTTCGTTTTTTCTCTGAAAATTTCTTCGAGGTTTTTGCTTTTCAAACTAATTTGAAGGGTTTTTAATCCGTTGTCATACGCAAAATCGAATACTTTTGGACGCATGTCTTCTTCTGTGTTGAAGGTTAATGTCCAAAGATTTTCGCTGGTGTTTTTATAAGATTTGATATTTAATAAGGCAGCCAATAATGCTTCATCAATAACTTTGTCAAATTCCACTTCAATGATTTGTTCCTTTTCTTCCAAAACTAATTTATCCAGTTTTTTATCAGTTACAATTTTCCCGTTATCAATGATTATTACTCTGTCACAAATAGCTTCCACTTCCTGCATAATATGCGTAGAAAGAAAAACGGTTTTGTCTTTTCCAACGTTTTTAATTACGTTTCTGATTTCCACTAATTGATTTGGATCCAATCCGGTTGTTGGTTCATCCAAAATCAAAACATCAGGATTGTGAAGTAAAGCGGTTGCCAAACCCACACGCTGACGGTATCCTTTAGATAATTGTCCAATTTTTTTATGCCTTTCAGGTGATAAACCCGTAAGTTGAATAACTTCTTCAATTCGTGATTTAGCTACTTTGTAAACATCAGCATTGAATGCCAAATATTCTCTAACATACAAATCTAAATACAACGGATTGTGTTCGGGCAAATACCCTATAGAAAGCTGCACTGCTTTTTGATTTTCGGTTACATCATTTCCATTTACAGTGGCCAAGCCTTCGTCTGCATTCAGAAAGGTGGTCAAAATTTTCATCAAAGTAGATTTTCCGGCACCGTTAGGACCAAGGAAACCAACAATTTCTCCTTTTTTCACCGAAAAGGAAATATTATCCAATGCCTTTTGGCCGTCATAACTTTTTGAAATATTTTGAACTTCAATTGACATAGGTAATTATTTGATGCAAATGTAATAATTAAATAATGAAAGTATAAATCTTCAATTTTGAATAAAATAAAGGTCTCAAAGGGTTTAAATAAAAAATAACTAATTTTACAAAAGATAAAAAACTATGAATATCACAATAGAAAACAGAAAATGGTTGGATGATTTTAAACTAACACATCCATTAGTAATTGCTGGACCATGTAGCGCAGAAACAGAAGATCAAGTGCTGAAAATTGCACACGAATTAAAATATTCCGATGTTAGTATTTTTCGTGCTGGAATTTGGAAACCAAGAACGCGTCCAGGAGGTTTTGAAGGTGTTGGAGAAATAGGGCTAAAATGGCTGCAAAAAGCAAAAGCCCAAACGGGATTGTTAATGGCTATTGAAGTTGCGAATGCAGCGCACGTAAAATTAGCTTTGGAACACGATATTGATGTGCTTTGGATTGGCGCCAGAACGACGGTAAATCCGTTTGCCGTTCAGGAAATTGCCGATGCTTTAGCAGGAACAGATAAAATTGTTTTGGTAAAAAATCCAGTAAATCCAGATTTAGCCTTGTGGATTGGTGGTGTTGAACGTCTATATAACGCCGGAATTAAAAAACTAGGGGTAATTCACAGAGGATTTTCGACTTATGAAAAAACAAAATACAGAAACATTCCAGAATGGCAAATTGCTATCGAATTGCAAAGCCGTTTTCCTGATTTACCTTTGATTTGTGACCCATCGCATATTACCGGTCAAAGAGATATGATACTTGAAGTGTCACAACAAGCATTGGATTTAAATTATAATGGATTAATGATCGAAACGCATGTTGACCCAGATAAAGCATGGAGCGATGCCGCTCAACAAGTAACACCAGCCGTTTTAAAACAGATTTTTGAAGATTTGAAAGTTAAAAAAGTAACTACAGAAGATGATGATTTCAATACAAAAATGATAAAACTTAGAGCCAATATTGATATTGCGGATAGCAAATTATTAGAATTACTAGGCAATAGAATGAAAGTGGCAGAACAAATTGGGGCTTTAAAGAAAGAAAAAAACGTATCCGTTTTACAAAACAAAAGATGGAATGAAATTCTAGGGAAAATGATTTTAGATGGAGAAGGCAAAGGATTAAGCGAGGAATTTATTTTGAAACTTTTTAAAGCCATCCACCAAGAAAGTATTAGCCATCAGGAGAAAATCATTAATGGATAAAATAAGATAATTGGAGTTCATTTTTTTACCTTTGTCATTCATATGCGTAAACCCTAATTCATTTTGACAGGACTCGTTTATAAATCTACTGGAAGTTCCTATACGGTGAAAACCAATGATGGTAAGGTTTTTGAATGCCGAATCAAAGGTAAATTCAGGATGCAAGGCATCAAAAGTACTAACCCAATTGCTGTTGGCGATGTGGTAGATTTTGAGTTAGATAATACTACCGATGAAACCATAGGTCAAATTCACAACATACATGACAGAAAGAATTATATCGTTAGAAAATCGGTAAACCTTTCCAAGCAAACCCATATTATTGCGTCCAATATTGATATTGTCTTTCTTTTGATTACCATCAATAATCCACCAACAACGACGAGTTTTATTGACAGGTTTTTGGTTACTGCCGAAGCCTATGGTATTGAAGCCATTTTGGTTTTCAATAAGATAGATACATTTGATGAAGCCATGACTGATGAACAATTGTATTTGCAATATATCTATTCCGAAATTGGATATAAATTTTTAAAAGTATCGGCTTTAGAAAAGAAAGGTTTGGACGAATTAAAAGGAATGATGACAGGAAAAGTGTGCATGTTCTCAGGACATTCAGGTGTTGGGAAATCTACTTTGGTCAACGCCTTAGAACCCAATTTGAACCTAAAAACAAAAAACATTTCCGAACAAAGTAAGCAAGGGCAACATACCACTACGTTTGCCGAAATGTATGACTTATCATTTGAAGCCAAAATAATTGATACGCCAGGTATAAAAGGTTTTGGAATTGTAGATATGGAACCTTCGGAAGTGAGTGGCTATTTTCCGGAATTCTTTAAGTTGCAAGACGAATGTAAATTCAATAATTGTCTACATAAAGAAGAGCCAAATTGCGCTGTCAAAAAAGCTTTAGAAGAAAACAAAATAGCTTGGACTCGCTACAATAGTTACCTAAAAATTTTGGAAGGCGACGACGAAAATTACCGACAAGATGTGTTTAATGACGACCGAATTGCGAGCGATGAAACCCGAAAATAGTCAAAGGTTTAAAGTCATAAAGTCAAACGTAAAATGGCTTCCGACTTTCGACTTTTTAACTTTAAGACTTTATTAATGAAAGCAGTAATCCAAAGAGTTTCTTCTTGTTCCGTTACAATAGACAATAAAGTTGTTGCCGATATCCAAAAAGGATTGTTGGTATTAGTCGGTTTTGAAGATGCTGATAACAAAGAAGATATCAATTGGCTAAATTCTAAAATAGCCAATCTAAGAATTTTTGCAGACGAAAACGGGGTGATGAATTTGTCACTGAAAGAGGTTAATGGCGATATGATAATCGTCAGCCAATTTACTTTGCACGCTTCAACCAAAAAAGGAAATAGACCTTCTTATATCAAAGCAGCAAAACCTGAAGTTGCTATTCCGCTCTATGAAGCTTTTATAGCACAAATGGAAACCGAACTGGGCAAAAAAGTCCAAACCGGAAAATTTGGAGCCAACATGAAAGTAGCGCTTCTAAATGATGGCCCCGTAACTATAATTATCGATACAAAAAACAAAGAATAACATGAACCTAAAAAACTCCCAACTAGAAGTAGACAATTGGATTAAAAACCACGGTGTTCGCTATTTTAACGAACTAACTAACATGGCCCAGCTTACCGAAGAAGTTGGCGAAGTGGCAAGAATAATTGCGCGTCGTTATGGAGAACAATCCGAAAAAGAAAGTGATAAAAATAAAGATCTTGGTGAAGAATTAGCCGATGTGGTTTTTGTAGTTTTGTGTTTAGCCAACCAAACCGGAATCGATTTACAAGCCGCTTTTGATAAAAAAATGGACTTGAAGACTAATCGTGACCACGAAAGACATCATAACAATGAAAAACTGAAATAGTACATAGCAGTAAGAATTTCTCTGTGTATCTTTGTGCTTCTTAGCGTGTCTCTGTGTTATAGCTTATGAACTTACTTCTAAAATCTTCAATCGTTAATCTTCAATCAGCAATCTCAATAACCGGTTCAAAATCTGAAACTAACCGATTGTTATTGCTACAAGCTTTATATCCCAATCTAACTATACAAAACACATCAAATTCGGATGATTCTGAAGTAATGGCTAAAGCGCTTTCTACAGATTGTCAAACTGAGCTTGTCGAAGTGCACCATGCCGGGACTGCCATGCGATTTCTAACAGCATTTTTTGCTATACAAGAAAACCGTGAAGTAGTGTTGACAGGTTCTTTTCGAATGAAAGAAAGACCCATTAAAATTTTAGTAGATGCATTGAGACAACTCGGTGCTGAAATCAGCTATGAATTAAATGAAGGTTTTCCACCCATAAGAATAAAAGGAAAGAAATTAATACAAAACAAAGTTTCACTGCCAGCCAATGTCAGTAGCCAATATATTTCTGCATTATTATTAATTGCTCCAAAACTTGAAAACGGATTAGAATTGACACTAGAGGGAGAAATCACTTCTGTACCCTATATCAAAATGACTTTGAGTTTATTAAACGAAATTGGCGTCAAAACATCTTTCGTCGGAAATAAAATTACGGTTAAATCCTTATCCCTTATCCCTTATTCCTTATCCCTAATAGTTGAATCCGACTGGAGTTCTGCTTCTTATTTTTATTCAATAATAGCTTTGTCCGAAATTGGAACTGAAATCACATTATCGAGCTATAAAAAAAATAGTCTACAAGGCGATAGCGCTTTAGAAGAAATCTATAAAAACTTCGGAGTAGAAACGGTTTTTGATAATA
>CANJWG010000022.1 GCA_947478365.1 Flavobacteriaceae bacterium
AAAAAAATGTGACCCGACTGGGGCTCGAACCCAGGACCCCATCATTAAAAGTGATGTGCTCTACCAACTGAGCTATCGAGTCTTTTTCTTTTCTTAAATACTTCACTGTTCTCTATTTTTGTGGGAGTTCAGTGATTGGCATTGCGGCTTAATTGCGGGTGCAAATATAAGACCTTATTATTTATATTTCAAAGCAATTTTATTTTAAATTTGCCTTTTTTAGACAAAGTGTGTTAACGGCTTAATTTATAAGGTTTTATTGTAATGAGGAAAGTTATTTTGATTGGTTATATGGCTGTTGGTAAGACCACAATTGCTCAGTTGCTATCAGAAAAAATGGGTGTTAAATATGTTGACTTAGATAAATTAATCGAAAAAAAAACTAATTTGACTATCAGTGAAATTTTTAATCTTAAAGGAGAAATTTATTTTAGAAAAATTGAGCACGAGATTTTCGAAGAAATTATGAAAAATGATGAAAATCTAATTGTTAGTACTGGCGGAGGTACACCTTGTTATGCTGACAATCATTTGTTATTGAATTATGAAAATAGTCAATCGGTTTATTTAAAAGCATCAATGCCTGTTATTTTGGAAAAACTTAAATCAGAAAAAGTAACCAGACCCCTTGTTGCAAATCAATCCGAAGTAGAATTAAAAGAGTTTGTTGCTAAACATTTATATGAAAGAAGTTATTTTTATAATCAAGCCAATTTTAAAATTGATATTGATAATAAAAATCCGGAAGTAATTGCCGATGAAATTATTCAATTATTAGACTAAATAAGCATAATCATTATTGTTTTCAAAAACAACATGAACATGTTCTTTTATTGAAGTTGACAGAGAAATTCCTTTAAAGTCAACTTTTACAGGAAATTTTTTATGGTTTCTATCCACCAAAACCGCAGTCTTAATTTTTTTTACAGGTATTTCTAAAAAATGCTTAACACCATAAATCAATGTAGTGCCCGAATGTAATACATCGTCTACCAATACTATGCTTTTGTTTTGATAGGTTTCTTTTGGAATAGATGTAACTATTTGACTAAAAGGGCTTTGCTTGTCAATTTTAACTTCGCATAAAGTTATTTTTTTATCAGAAATGCTTTTTAAAACAGTGCCTATTTTTTTAGCAAACTCATAGCCATTATTTGCAATCCCAGCTAAAATCACTTCATCTTCTTCGGCAAAAGTTTCATAAATTTGATAAGCTATCCTTTTGATTTTATGATCTATTTCTAGATGATTTAGAATTATATTTTGGCTCATTGTGACGTTTTTTTCAAAGATAAAAAATAGAAGTTTACTTTCAACAGGTATAATTTTTTAATCTGTCTTTAATTCAAGATCATCTAAATCTCTTCTGTCTTTTTTTGTTGGTCTTCCGGTTCCTGTTTTGCGATAATGCTCTTTAGAAAGTTTTAGCAATTCAAGATGTGCAAAAGTTTCTGGAGGCGTTTCATCTTTTCTATAGATATCAACTAATTTGGCACCAACACGATTTTGCGGAATGTCTAAAACAGTTATCAAATAGGTGATTTGGTCTTTTCTAAAGGTAATTTTATCCATAGGGAAAACCTCTTTAGAAGGCTTTGCTATTTGACCATTAACGGTGATATGGTTTTTTTTGCAAGCTTCGGTCACCATGTTTCTGGTCTTGTAATAACGAACACACCATAAATATTTATCTACTCTCATTTTTTTTTCAAAATCAACGTTAAATTGTTTACAAAAATAAATCAATATTGTATCTTGCGAGTCTAAAATTCAAACAATAATGAATAACATATTCAAAATATTTTTTCTTTTTACGCTAGGATTGACCATAGTTTCGTGTTCTAAAAGTGATAGTAGTTCAGAACCTCTAAGAGATTATGTTGCACAAAGAGACACTGATATGACTAATATAGAAGCCTATATGCACACGCATTATATGGAAGTGGTTAACAATCCAGGAGCAACAGAAGATCAAGATGTAACTTTTACTCTAATTCCGGAAGGAGGAACTCAAACCTCTATTTGGGATCAAACTACTTATCCTATACTAACCAGATATGTTACTGCTAGACAAAACGATGTAGATATTACTTATAAAATTTATTTTATTCAACTAAGACAAGGTACAGGAGCTAATAGCAAATCACCATGTAATGTAGATAGAGTATTAACATCTTATAGAGGAGAATATGTTTTTAGTAGCACAGAGCAACTAAATGGTGTTGACGTTACAACAATCAAGTCTATAGAATTTGAAGAATCAATCAATCCACAAAGCTTTTTTAATTTAACAGGTGTTATTAGAGGTTGGAGCGAAATATTTCCACAATTTAAAACGGGAACTTATGCTGGAAATCTAGATGGCACAACATCATATTATGATTTTGGAGCCGGAGTGATGTTTATACCGTCGGGCTTAGCCTATTTCGCTACATCTGCAGGTGGAATCCCTGCTTATTCACCACTAATATTTAGTTTTAAATTATATGAAATTCAAAGAGCTGATCAAGATGGTGATGGAATTTATTCTTATCAGGAAGATTTAGCAACTTCTACCGTTAATAGCGATGGTACTGTTACTGTTATTGAAGGTGTACCGGATGGATATGTATATAGCTTGACTAATGGAGTTGTTAATCCAGACAATACAAATGGCCTTGGAACAGCTGTTTTAATAGGTACAAATAAATATTCTAAAGAAAATGAAGTTCCTGATTTTCTAGATGTGGATGATGATGGAGATTTCTTTACCACCAAAAGCGAAATCAAAAATCCTATTACTAGTGATGCCTATCCTTTTGCAGATATCCCAACTTGTGGTGGCACTGGAAATGGGAAGAAAAAGCATCTTGACCCAAGTTGTCATGGTCAACCATAAATAACAAAAAATCCTGCTTAACTAAGCAGGATTTTTTTTGAATATAATAAAGTCTTATTTTCTCTTAATAACTCTTTCTACAGCTTCCACAATCGCCTGATTGTTTAACTTGTATTTTTCCATCAATTGTTCCGGAGTGCCGCTTTCTCCAAAGCTATCGTTTACCGCCACAAACTCTTGTGGTTTTGGATTATTCAAAGCTAAAACTCTAGCAACACTTTCACCCAATCCGCCCAAGAAATTATGCTCTTCGGCTGTAACAACACATCCTGTTTTTGCCACTGATTTTAATATGGCTGCATCATCCAAAGGTTTTATCGTATGTATATTGATAACTTCCGCAGCTATTCCTTTAGCTTCCAGGGTTTCTGCTGCAAGTAGCGCTTCCCAAACTAAATGTCCGGTTGCAATAATTGTTACATCCGTTCCTTCGCTAAGCAAAATCGCTTTTCCAATTACGAAAGGTTCATCAGCAGGCGTGAAGTTTGGCACCACCGGACGACCAAAACGCAAATAAGCAGGACCATGATGATCAGCAAGCGCTATAGTTGCCGCTTTGGTTTGATTGTAATCACACGTATTGATTACGGTCATTCCCGGTAGCATTTTCATCAAACCAATGTCTTCTAAAATTTGGTGTGTGGCACCATCTTCTCCCAAAGTCAATCCGGCATGCGAAGCACAAATTTTCACATTCTTATCCGAATAAGCTACTGACTGACGAATTTGATCATAAACCCTTCCAGTAGAAAAGTTCGCAAAGGTTCCTGTAAAAGGAATTTTACCTCCAATAGTTAAACCGGCTGCAATCCCAATCATATTAGCTTCTGCAATTCCAATCTGGAAAAAACGTTCCGGATGATTTTTCTTGAAATCATCAAACTTTAACGAACCAATTAAGTCGGCACAAAGCGCTACTACATTCTCGTTTTTTTGTCCAAGTTCGGTCATTCCTGCACCGAAACCTGAACGTGTATCTTTACTTCCTGTGTTTGTATATTTTTTCATTTTATGCTGAATTTATTTCAGTATCTTTTTATTAATAATCACCCAAAGTTTCTGCGTTCTGAGCCAATCCGATTGCTAATTGTTCGTCATTTGGTGCTTTTCCGTGCCATGCGTGCGTGTGCATCATAAAATCGACACCATTGCCCATTACTGTATGCAACAACACACAAACTGGTTTTCCTTTGCCGGTTCTGCTTTTGGCTTCCTCCATTCCTTTGATTATGGCTTCGATATTATTTCCTTCGGTAATCTCTAAAACATCCCAATCAAAGGCTTCGAACTTGGCTTTCAGATTTCCCATATTCAAAACATCATTAGTAGCGCCATCAATTTGTTGCCCGTTCAAATCTACTGTTGCAATTAGATTATCTACTTTTTTGGCGGAGGCATACATAATGGCTTCCCAATTTTGTCCTTCTTGCAATTCGCCATCGCCTGTTAATACATAAACTAAATGAGCATCGTTGTTTAATTTTTTGGCTTGTGCCGCCCCAACAGCCACTGATAATCCTTGGCCTAAAGAACCTGCTGCCATGCGCACTCCGGGCAAACCATCATGCGTGGTTGGGTGACCTTGTAAACGGGTATTCAGTTTTCTAAATGTAGCCAATTCCGAAACTGGGAAATACCCACTACGAGCCAAAACGGAGTAGAAGATAGGCGAAATATGACCATTGGATAAGAAGAAAATATCTTCTTTAATTCCGTCCATACTAAACCCTGGATTCCGTTTCATTAACTGTTGGAACAATACGGTTAAAAACTCAGCACACCCTAATGAACCTCCAGGATGACCAGAGTTTACGGCATGTACCATGCGAAGAATGTCTCTTCTGGTTTGTGTTGTAAAATCTTGTAAATGTAGTGTGTTAGGCATTTTTTGTAGTTAAAAATTAGATGCTGTCAAAAGTAATTCTATTTTTCACCAATGACAAAAACTTTATTTAGAAGTTATTAAAAGTTTTGAGTATAGTAAAATCATGTTAAATAAAATCCTAAATCTTAATTCCCAAATCCTAAATCTTTTATCTTTGCCCTCCATTAAAAGAGACGAATGAAATTTGATTTATTAGCAAAAGACCTTAATTCAAAAGCGCGAGCTGGGAGTATAACTACCGACCATGGCGTTATTGAAACCCCCATATTTATGCCTGTTGGAACTGTTGCTTCTGTAAAAGGAGTACACCAACGAGAATTAAAAGAAGAAATAAATCCTGATATTATACTCGGAAATACCTATCATTTATACTTGCGTCCGCAAACTGCCATTTTGGAACAGGCTGGAGGTTTGCATAAGTTTATGAATTGGGATCGAAATATCTTAACCGATAGTGGCGGTTATCAAGTGTATTCGCTTTCGGCTAACCGAAAAATTAAAGAAGAAGGCGTAAAATTTAAATCACATATTGATGGTTCCTACCACGTTTTTACTCCGGAAAATGTTATGGAAATTCAGCGAACCATTGGTGCTGATATCATCATGGCTTTTGATGAATGTACGCCTTATCCCTGCGATTATCGCTATGCACAACGCTCGATGCACATGACCCATCGTTGGTTGGATAGATGTATCAGTCATTTAGAAAAAGTCCCAACAAAATATGGTTTTGACCAAACTTTCTTTCCTATAGTTCAAGGAAGTACATATAAAGATTTACGACAACAATCAGCTGAATATATTGCCAATGCAGGACAACAAGGAAATGCTATTGGCGGACTTTCAGTTGGCGAACCAGCTGAAGAAATGTATGCCATGACCGAAGTGGTTTGTGCTATTCTTCCTGAAGATAAACCTCGATATTTGATGGGCGTTGGAACACCAATTAACATACTCGAAAATATAGCTTTGGGAATTGATATGTTTGATTGTGTTATGCCTACGCGGAATGCACGTAACGGAATGTTATTTACCGCAAACGGAACTATAAACATCAAAAATAAAAAATGGGAAGCTGATTTTTCGACACTTGACGAAATGGGTTACACTTTTGTGGACACAGAATATACAAAAGCCTATTTGCGTCATCTGTTTGCAGCCAATGAGTATTTAGGCAAACAAATAGCTACAATTCATAACTTAGGTTTTTATATGTGGTTGGTTCGTGAAGCAAGAAAACATATATTAGCAGGAGATTTCAGAACCTGGAAAGACATGATGGTAAAAAATATGAGCCAGCGATTGTAATAGTCGAAAGTCAAATGTCGAAAGTCTAAAGCATCATGTTTAGACTTTAAGACTTTAAGACTTTAAGACTTTAAGACTTAATTTATGTTAAAAATAATTGACAAATACATTCTCAAACGCTATCTAGGCACATTCGCTGTAATGTTGCTAATGTTCATCCCTATAGGAATTGTGATTGATGTTTCGGAAAAAGTCAATAAAATGATTGAGAATAAAGTAGCTTTTTCCGCTATTGCCAAATATTATCTCGACTTCACTATCTATTTCGCCAATTTATTATTTCCGATATTTTTATTTCTTTCGGTAATTTGGTTTACGTCGAAACTAGCTAATAATACAGAGATTATCGCGATTCTAAGTTCCGGAATTTCTTTTTCAAGATTTCTCCGACCTTATATTATTGGTGCTTCGATTGTATCCCTTTTTGCTTTAGTGATGACAATTTATTTAGTACCCAATGCCAGTGCAGGTTTTAAAAGTTTCAGATTCATATACTTGACCACTGATGGTGTCAGCGACATGCGAGACAATACCGATGTGTTTCGTCAAACTAGCAAAGATGAATATATTTTTGTTAGTAATTTTAATGAAGTTTCCAAAATGGCTTTTAACTTTTCGATGGAAAAATTTGAAGGAGACAAGTTGAAATATAAATTACAAGCCAGCAGAATTAAATGGAACCAAAAACAAAATAATTATACTTTATATAATTACACCAAAAGAAAAGTTGGTCAGTTTGATGACGTTATCGAATCGGGAGAAGTGAAAGATACCGTTTTTAAATTTGATTTAGAAGACCTAACACCTGTGGTATACATAGCAGAAACATTACCACTAAACGAGCTCAATAAATTTATTGATAAAGAAAAAGCAAGAGGTAATTCCAATATTAACGTGTATTTGGTAGTGCTTTATAAAAAATACAGCATTCCGGTTTCGGCCTTTATTTTGACGATTATTGCCGTGGCCGTTTCGTCTATGAAACGTCGTGGCGGAATGGGAGCCAATTTGGCCATAGGAATTATTCTAGCCTTTGCCTTTGTCTTTCTCGATAAAGTTTTTGGCGTTCTTGCCGAAAAATCTTCAGCGCCGCCTTTATTGGCAGTTTGGACACCAAACATAGTTTTCGGAATTCTTGCTATATATCTTTTACGAAATGCTAAGCGATAACTTAAAACATCATTTACATCTTCATTTAATAGTATTTATTTGGGGATTTACTGCTGTTTTAGGTGCGTTAATTTCACTTGATGCTATGCCGTTAGTTTGGTTCCGAATGCTTTTTGCTGTTGGATTTATAGCAGTTTACATTTACTTCAAAAAAATACCACTCAAGATATCTTTAAAAACAAAAGTCCAATTTTTATTTGCCGGATTAATAATTGCCTTGCATTGGTTTACATTTTTTCGAGCCATTAAAATCTCTAATATTTCTATCACCTTGGCCTGTTTGTCAACAGGTGCATTCTTTACCTCTTTGCTAGAACCTATTTTATATAACAAAAAGATTGTCTTTTATGAAGTTTTCTTTGGACTACTAGTGGTAGTGGGTCTTTTTATCATTTTCCATTTTGAAGGAGATTATCTCTGGGGAATTTTGACTGCTATAACATCGGCCTTTCTTTCGGCTTTGTTTGCTGTTATTAACAGTAAATTTGTAAAAGAACATGACCCCATTATTATTTCTTTTTATGAACTTAGTGGAGGTGTAGTTTTTTTTACTTTTCTATTATTGTTTACTCATAGTTTCTCACCAAATTTCTTTTCAATTTCGAACGAAGATTTAATGTTTCTAATGATTTTAAGTTCGGTTTGTACCGCATATGCTTTTATAGCTTCCACGTCGATAATGAAATTTTTAAGCCCTTATACTGTGATGCTTACTATTAACTTGGAGCCTATTTACGGAATCATTTTAGCAGTATTAATATTCAAAGAAAAAGAAAGAATGAGCTTTGAATTTTATATTGGGGCATTCATTATTTTACTGACAGTTATCTTAAATAGTATAATAAAATCTCGTAAAAAATTGACATAAAGTTGTTTACAAATTATCTTTAAAAAGGGTAATTTTTCACAATTTAAAATTTTATATTTGCTATTCTTTTATACAAAAAAATAACTTATGGAATATTTAGATTTTGAACTTCCGATTAAAGAATTAGAAGATCAACTCGATAAATGCCAAATAATTGGTGCCGAATCTAATGTTGATGTCACCGCTACTTGTAAGCAAATCGAAAAGAAATTAGAAGAAACCAAAAGACAGATATATAAAAATCTTACTGCTTGGCAACGAGTACAATTGTCAAGACATCCAAACAGGCCTTATACTTTAGAACATATTACCAATTTAACTAAAGGAACATTTTTAGAACTTTTTGGAGATAGAAATTTCAAAGATGATAAAGCAATGATTGGGGGTCTGGGAAAAATAGATGGTCAATCGTTTATGCTTATAGGGCAGCAAAAAGGAATTAATACCAAAATGCGTCAATTGCGTAATTTCGGTATGGCAAATCCTGAAGGATATCGTAAAGCTTTACGTTTGATGAAGATGGCAGAGAAATTTAATATTCCTGTAGTAACTTTAATAGATACTCCAGGAGCTTATCCAGGATTAGAAGCTGAAGAAAGAGGACAAGGCGAAGCAATTGCAAGAAATATTTTAGAAATGGTTCGTTTAAAAGTACCAATCATTTGTGTTATTATTGGTGAAGGTGCTTCTGGAGGCGCACTAGGAATTGGCGTTGGTGATAGAGTTTTAATGATGGAAAACACTTGGTATTCTGTTATTTCTCCCGAATCATGTTCTTCAATTTTATGGAAAAGCTGGGAATATAAAGAACAAGCTGCAGAAGCTTTGAAACTAACTTCTACCGATATGAAAAAATTGAAGTTAGTAGATGATATTATCCCTGAACCGCTTGGTGGTGCTCATTATGATAAAGAAACCGCTTTTAAAACGGTTGAACAATATATAATGAAAGCATTTAACGAGTTAAAAGATTTATCAACAAAAGACTTAGTCGCTCAAAGGATGGATAAATACAGCAAAATGGGGGAATACAAAGAGTAATTTCTTATAAAATATACCTAAATCCGGAGCCCAATAGTTTCGGATTTTTTTTTGGTTATTAACAAATAAAAGAAACTTATAAACATATCTTTTGGATAACTCAATACCAATAATCCCATCAAAATAGTTACATTCGCTCTATGGAAAATCTGAGAAATATGAACCCTATAAAAGTAGATAAAACTACTATTATAAATTTAGAGAAAGGTAAGTTGCCACCTCAAGTGCTCGACCTAGAGGAAGCTGTTCTTGGCGCAATGATGATTGATAAAAAAGGGATTGATGAGGTAATCGATATTCTGCAACCGGATGCTTTTTATAAAGAAGCACACAAGCATATTTTCGAGGCTATTTTTCAGTTATTTACAAATACCCAGCCTATTGATTTATTAACAGTTTCAGCTCAGCTAAAAAAGAGTGCAAAATTGGATTTGGTTGGAGGTGATTTTTATTTGATTCAGCTTACGCAAAAGATATCATCTTCGGCTCACATTGAGTTTCACTCGAGAATTATTTTGCAGAAATATATTCAACGAAGCCTAATTAAAATTTCATCCGAAATCATCGAAGAATCGTATGATGAAACTACCGATGTTTTTGATTTGTTGGACAAAGCCGAATCAAAACTCTACGAAGTAACTCAGGGAAACATTAAGCGAAGTTCTGAAACAGCGCAAAGTTTGGTAATACAAGCCAAAAAACGAATCGAAGAAATAGCAAATAAAGAAGGGTTAAGTGGAATAGCCACCGGTTTTGAAAAGCTAGACAAAATAACTTCGGGTTGGCAACCATCTGATTTGATTATTATTGCTGCCCGTCCTGGAATGGGAAAAACGGCCTTCGTATTGTCAATGGCACGAAATATAGCTATCGATTTTGGTCAGCCTGTAGCATTGTTTTCACTTGAAATGTCATCTGTACAGTTAATTACCCGTTTAATTTCTTCAGAAACTGGTTTGTCTTCTGAAAAATTGAGAACCGGAAAACTTGAAAAACACGAGTGGGAACAACTTTCAACTAAAGTGAAAGATTTAGAAAATGCACCTTTATATATCGATGACTCTCCATCACTTTCTATCTTTGATTTAAGAGCCAAAGCACGTCGTTTGTCATCGCAACACGGAATCAAATTAATTATAGTCGATTATCTTCAATTAATGACAGCTGGAGGAAATAACGGAAAAGGAATGGGTAACCGTGAACAAGAAATCTCAACCATTTCAAGAAACTTGAAAGCTTTAGCCAAAGAATTAGAAGTTCCGGTAATTGCCTTATCTCAATTATCGCGTGCCGTTGAAACGCGTGGTTCAAGTAAAAGACCTTTGCTTTCGGATCTACGTGAATCGGGTGCAATTGAGCAAGACGCTGATATAGTTTCATTTATTTATCGTCCCGAATATTATAAAATTGATGAATGGGATGACGAAGAGCAAACACCAACTGCTGGTCAAGCTGAATTTATTATTGCAAAACACAGAAATGGTTCGTTGGAAAATATACGTTTGAAATTTATTGGAAACCTTGGTAAGTTTGATAACTTGGAAGAATACGGAAGTACTTTTGACGATTTACCATCAAAAATGAATCACGATGATAATCCGTTTATGACCAAAAATTTACCTTCACCCAACGAAGCTTTTGGAAACAATATTAATTCCAATGACGACGATAGTGACGTTCCTTTTTAAAAATACAATCCTCTCTTTAGTTATTATGAGAGGTTTTTTTGTGTGTTTTACTTCACAGTAAAACTACTATCTTTGGGATTAAATTATTTAAAAATGCTTTTCAAAAAATCACTATATATTTTTGTTTTACTGATTTCATTTGCTGCTAAAGCCAATTTTATTTTGCTTCCAATGGATGAAACAACTCAAAAAAATCATCTGAAAGCATACGGAATTACCTATTGGGCGTTAGACAAACAATACAAAGCCAGTTGGTTATTAAACTATCGTGGTGGTTCATTTTTGTTGCCCGATGTTTCCGAAATTAGAAAAGAATGTCAAATCCGAGGTGTAAGTTTTGAGATTTTATCTGATGCGGAGGAAGCATCAATTTTAGCTGATATTTCTAGTCCCTCTCAAAATATGGAAACCGTAGTATTGGAAAAAGCTCCAAAAATTGCGGTCTATTCACCACCAGGAAAGCAACCTTGGGATGATGCAGTAACCATGGTTTTGACCTATGCTGAAATTCCATTTAAAGTGGTTTACGATGAAGAAGTATTGAGTGATCAATTGTTGTTATACGATTGGCTGCATTTGCATCATGAAGATTTTACCGGTCAATACGGAAAGTTTTATGGAGCCTATCGCAATGCACCTTGGTATATAGAACAAAAGAAAGATGCCGAAGCTTTGGCAACCAAACTAGGTTTTACTAAAGTTTCCCAAGCTAAATTGGCAGTTGCCAAAAAGATACGTGATTTTGTTATAGGTGGCGGATTTATGTTTGCCATGTGTTCAGCAACGGATAGTTTTGATATTGCATTGTCTGCAGAAGGCGCAGATATTTGCGAACCTATGTTTGATGGTGATGACAGCGAACCAAATTACCAATCTAAAATTGATTATAATAAAACCTTTGCTTTCAAAAAATTCATATTAGACAGAAAGCCTGAACACTATGAATTTTCAGATATTGATATGACAGAAAAACGCCGTGTTCCCTTTGAGAAAGATTATTTTACCTTGATGGAATTCTCAGCAAAATGGGATGTTATTCCGAGTATGTTATGCCAAAACCATACCCAATTAGTAAAAGGTTTTATGGGACAAACCAGTTCTTTTGACAGTGAATTGATAAAATCTAATGTGTTGATTTTAGGAAAAAACGAATTAAATGGTGAGTCACGTTATATTCACGGACAAAAGGGGAAAGGTTTTTTTACGTTTTATGGTGGTCATGACCCTGAGGATTATCAGCATAGAGTAGGAGATGAGCCAACCGTTTTGGATTTACATCCAAATTCTCCCGGTTTCCGATTGATTTTAAATAATGTATTGTTTCCCGCTGCAAGAAAGAAACCTCAGAAGACTTAATTTTACTAGTCCAAAGTAATCAATAAAGATTATTTTGGACTAGTAAATAGTTATTCTTCACTTTCCTTATCCAAATATTCTTGAACAATTTCAATAGCATTGGTCACCACATCGCTAAGAGCAGTAATGAAAGTACCTTCTTCTGCGTTAGTAATAGCATGTTTGATAGCTTCTACCTCTTTAGAAATAATTTCGTGAGTAACATCTCTGCCACTATCAGCAATCCCTTCCATTATCAAACCAGTGATTTCATCTTCGGTTCTGCCACGTAAATATTTTTCTTGACGGATGATGATGTGATCAAACATTCGAGCTGCAATAGTGGCACATTCTTTAATATCTTCATCACGGCGGTCACCAACTCCAGCAATAATTCCAATTTTTTTGGTGGCTTCAACAGAACTTAAATATTCTTCAATACCTCTATAGCCAGCCGGGTTATGTGCAAAGTCAATTAATACTTTGAATTTTTTGAACTCAAAAATATTCATTCTTCCAGGTGTTTGAGCTGCACTTGGGATAAATGTTTGTAATGATAAACTAATGTCATCGGTTTTAAATCCCTGTAAATAACTTGCTAAAGTTGCGGCTAAAACATTGGCTATCATAAATTTGGCCTTTCCGCCCATAGTTAACGGAACATGAGTTGCTCTTTCAACTCTCATTTTCCATTCTCCTTTTTTGATAGTAATAAACCCGTTTTCATAAACGGCGACAATTTTACCTTCTTTAGAAAACTGCTTTACTTTTGGATTGTTTTCATCCATACTAAAGTAAGCGATATTACAGCTTAATTCATTGGCAATTTTTAAACATTGCTCATCTTCGGCATTCAAAATTGCCCAGCCATCTTTCTTGATACTTTTAACAACAGTACTTTTAACACGTGCTAAATCATCTAAAGTATGTATATCACTTAATCCCAAATGGTCTTCTTGTATATTTGTTATAATTCCGATATCACAACGACTAAAACCAAGTCCAGAACGAAGAATGCCACCACGCGCGGTTTCTAACACAGCAAATTCAACAGTTGGGTCTTTCAAAATATATTCGGCAGAAACAGGTCCGGTCGTATCTCCTTTTTCCATCATATGGTTTTGGATATAAATTCCATCAGAGGTAGTAAATCCAACTTTGAAACCATTATTTTTTACAATGTGAGCCAAAAGTCGGGTTGTAGTAGTCTTCCCGTTAGTTCCTGTAATGGCAATAATTGGAATACGACTTTGTTTTCCCGGAGGATAAAGCATATCAATAACTGGAGCGGCAACGTTTCTAGGCAATCCTTCTGATGGCGCTAAATGCATTCTAAAGCCAGGAGCAGCGTTTACTTCCAAAATACAACCGCCATTTTCCTTCAAAGGTTGTGTTAGATTTTCGGCCATAATATCTACACCACAAATGTCTAAACCAATAACACGGGAAATTCTTTCACAAAGGAAAATATTTTCAGGATGCATCATATCCGTTACATCAATAGAAGTTCCACCTGTACTTAAGTTAGCAGTTGATTTCAGATAAACTATTTCATTTTTTTTTGGAACTGTTTCTATGGTATAATTTAATTTTTCTAATAAATCGATAGTGTCTCTGTCAACATCAATCTGAGTTAAGACATTTTCATGACCATAACCACGACGAGGGTCTTTATTGGTTTCTTCAATTAATTGCTGGATATTTTGTTTTCCATCTCCTTTTACATGTGCTGGTTCTCGTTTGGCAGCAGCTACTAATTTGTTATCAATAATTAGAACCCTAAAATCATAGCCTGAGATAAATTTTTCAACGATAACACGATGACTATATTTTTTAGCATAAGCCAAACCATCAACAGCATCTTCTCTTTTTTTAACATTGATAGAAGCTCCTTTTCCGTGATTTCCATCTAAAGGTTTAATTACAATAGGAAAGCCAATTTTTTGTATTACTTCATCTAAGTCGTCTTCATCAATACAAATGCCGCCTTTGGCAACAGGAATCGAAGCAGCATCAAGCATTTTTTTAGTTTGCTCTTTGTTACAAGCAATATCTACCGCAATGCTACTTGTTTTGCAGGTAATAGTAGCCTGAAAACGCATTTGATTGATTCCATATCCTAATTGAACTAAAGAGTTTGTGCCTAATCTAATCCATGGAATATCTCTCGATACAGCTTCTTCAACAATACTACCTGTTGATGGACCAAGACGCACGCGCTCTCTAATTTCACGCATTTTCTGAATATCCGCTTCAAGGTCATAAGGTCTTCCGGCGATTAATGCTTCGGCAATAGCAACTGAGCTTTCGGCAGCAAACATTCCGACATTTTCTTCGGTATAACTAAAAACTACATTATATACTCCTGGAGTTTTCGTTTCGCGGGTTCTTCCAAAACCAGTCTCCATTCCTGCTAAAGTTTGAATTTCTAAAGCAATATGTTCAATTACATGTCCCATCCAAGTACCTCGTTCAATACGGGAAAAGAAACCACCTCGTATACCTTCAGAACATCGATGTTCTATCATTGTTGGAAACATAGCTTCTATCCTTTCACGAAAACCATCTATTTTATTGGTTGGAAATTGTTCCATTTCTTCCAAATCAAGACGCATTTGGATTAATTTTTTACGTTGAACACTCCAAATATTAGGACCGCGAAGTGCTTGTATTTTATCTATTTTCATGATAAGGAATAATTGGTAAAAGTAATTAGTAATGATTTTGTTAAAAATAGGAAATTTTATTCTCGGAAAGTAATTTTTTTAGAGAAATGGCAAATAAATCTAATATAGTTAACATAATCTTTTAAGTTACTATAATTTTCAGATTTTTAAGATATCACACACTCAATACAATTTCTGTCTAGCCCCGATAGAAGTGGTGTTTCGTCTTTTGAGACGAGATAAATCAATCAGATAGCGGGAATAGGGTAGCCTAGAATACCCAAACCTTTACGCTCTAAATAAAATCAATTATTTTTTGATACAGATCGGGATCATGCATACTATGTCCCAAACCATTTGTTTCTATAAAGATCGCGTTTTTCCATTCCTTTGCATACTTCCGACCTTCGTCAATAAGCACGACTTTATCATTCGTGTCATGAGCAATAAAAGCTTTTTGAGTAAAGTTTTTGGCAAATTTATGTCCAGCAAAATCATCGATTTGAATATTGAATTTTTGAAAATAAAAAATCTCTAATTGTGTTTTGATTTTGTTGTTTAAACTTAAGAGGTTTATGAAATTATCACTTAGAATCTTAAAATCTGATGGAGCGCCAAGTAATACAACTTTTTCTATATTAGGATTTTTGTATTTGTTAAGATAATAGGCAACAGCTGCCCCGCCAACCGAATGAGCGATTACAGTTTGTGGTTGGTATTTTTGAGAGAGCACATTAATATATTCGGCATATTTGGGTGCATTGAATTCTTTGCCTTCACTCAATCCATGTCCTGGTCCATCAATGGCAATTATAGTTTTTCCGAGAGGTTTTAAATGATCTAATAATTTTTTCCATCGAGAGGCATTGCTTTCCCAACCATGCACTAATAAGATTACTTCTTCATTAGCTTCGCTCCGTTTGGCTTCGCCTCGGGTGCCATTCCAAATGTAAGTTTGGAATTTCTCTGTTTGGAATTCAAAGGTTTCATAGGTTACATTCTGTAACGTTTTTGGTAATTTTTCTTTTTTTAATTTTCCTTTTCTAGGCTTACTAAAAAGTTGGTATGCTTTGTTTTTAGCCGCATCCAAATTGATATAGCTCAATACGTTGAGATATAACCCAATTGATTTCGTAAGAATATAATATTGAATTTTTTTCATAAAAAAATCCCGAACGAGACGGGATTCAGTTATTATAGGTGAGCAAATAATTTTTGCATTTTTTCTCTTTCTTCTTCAGCTAGAGAAGCATCTACTAAAATTCTTCCTGAATGCTCATCAGTGATGATTTTTTTTCTGGCAGCAATTTCCACTTGTGTTTGTGGTGGAATGGTAAAGAATGAACCAGCAGAAGCACCACGTTCAATAGATACAACCGCTAAACCATTTCGAACACTAGAACGAATTCTTTTATAAGCCGCTAATAATCTTTCTTCGATTAATGATTCATATTCGGCAGATTTTTCCATTAAGAAGGCTTCCTCTTTTTGAGTCTCAGCCATAATATCGCTCAGTTCTGCTTTTTTATGTTTAAGATGCGTAGTTTTTTGATCTAATTTTTCTTTAGAGTTTGTAATAACTTCTTTTTTGTGTTCGATAGAAGATTTCAATTCTTTGATTTGTTTTTCAGCTAATTGAATTTCTAATTCTTGGAATTCTACTTCTTTGGTTAATGAGTTGAATTCTCTATTGTTACGGACATCTTTTTGTTGAGCAGTATATTTTTTTATGGCAGCCTGATGATCGTCAATATTATTTTTTTTAGTCTTGATTTGTTCTTCAATAATAACCAAATCGCTTTTTAGTTTATCTAAACGAGTGCTTAAACCAGTAACTTCATCTTCTAAATCTTCCACTTCCAAAGGCAATTCGCCTCTTACGTTTCTAATTTCATCAATTCTAGTATCTATGATTTGAAGGTCATAAATAGCTCTTAATTTGTCTTCAACATTTAGTTCTTTTGTAGTCGCCATATTTTATAAGTACTTAACTGGATTTGTATTTTCTTCCGAAAAATTGATTGCAAAATTAGGAATTTTTTTCTTAAGAAAATCAACAATATAATTTTTTGTAAATCTTTCACTTTCAAAGTGGCCAATGTCGGCTAAAACCAATTGATTTTCAGCTTCGTAGAAGTTGTGATACTTTAAATCAGCAGTTAAGAAAATATCTGCATTTGCCTGAATAGCATTCTTAATTGCAAAACTTCCTGAGCCACCAAGCACAGCTACCTTCTGAATAGGTTTTCCAAGCAAAGCACTATGTCGAATTCCGCCGCATTGCATTTTATCTTTTACGAAGGCTAAAAACTCGGTTTCACTTATGGTTTTTTTGAGTTCGCCAATCATTCCCAGGCCTATATTTTGATGGGTATTTTGCAAATCATAAATCTCATAGGGCACTTCTTCATAAACATGTTTTTTGAAAAGTGTTTTTACTATTTTGGATTGCAGATGTTTCTCAAAGGTTACTTCAATTTTGATTTCTTCGTTTTCTACAAACTCAAAACGTTCACCAATTTCGGGATTACTGTCTTCATTGCCCATATAAGTTCCAATGCCTTTCGAATTGAAACTGCAATCTTCATAATTTCCAATTTTTCCGGCACCAACATCGAATAAAGCATTGCGCAATTCCTCTACATTTTCGGGAATCGTATAGGTAACTAGTTTTTGAATGAAGTTTTGTTTTGGAACTAAAATTTTGTTATTAATAAGACCTAATGCATCAGCGAAAATTTTATTCACTCCGTTTTTATGATTGTCTAAGGCAGTGTGAACTGCATAAATAGCAATGTCATTTTTGATGGCTTTCAAAATCGAACGCTCCACATAATTTTTCCCGGTAATTTTCTTCAAACCCGAAAAAATAATAGGATGGAAACAAACCACCAAGTTGCATTTCTTGGCAATAGCTTCGTTAATCACGCTTTCCAACGCATCATGACAAACCAATATTCCGGTTGCTTTATTTTCCTGATTTCCAACAAGTAAACCAACGTTGTCAAAGTCTTCAGCATAAGCCAAAGGTGCCATTTCTTCTAAAACAGAAAGTATTTCTTTTATTTTCATATAGTTAGGTTGCCCATTCGTTTATATATTCTTTAATTGTCCAAATACCGTTTACTTTTTCGAGCAACAAAAAGCTACCGCTATTGTGTTCTATGTTTCTGTAGAAAGCAACTTTAACTAAGACAAAATTGTTGTTGGCAAAATATATTGGTTTGCTGACAATCATTAAACGCTGGTTGTTTTCGCCATATTTCTCGGATACTTCTTTATATTCTTCAAAAGACAAGCACGCATTAACTTTACTTTTCAAATATTGATTTTGATTATCAAATAATACGTTATAAGCGGCTGACCAATCTTCATCGATGCCAATATCGATTTGCTTTTTGACTTCGTCAGCATTTTTTTTGAGTAAATCACTTTTTGAAATCACTTCCAAAACTTCTTCGCTGTTAGGTGCTTTTTTACAATAAAAACTCAATAACTGTAGTCTTCCTTTGGTAATTACTTTTTCGTTTTTGTAGTATTTGGAAAAAATTATTTTCAGTAAGGCAGCATTGTCGGTTTCTTGCGCCAAGGTAATTGGAGAAACCAGCAGAAAAAGAAAAATAAATTTAAAGCAATATTGTTTCATTTGTTGTCTATAACAAGAATAATTTTCATTCAAAGATAAAAAATCGTTACTTTCGTTTTATGAATTTGTTGCGAAAATTACTATTTCCTTTTGCCATATTGTATGGTTTTATCACTTCCTTAAGAAATTATCTTTACGATAAAGGTATACTAAAATCCTATTCTTTTGATATTCCTGTTATTGCTGTTGGTAATTTGAGTGTTGGTGGCACTGGAAAAACGCCTCAAATTGAGTATTTAATACGGCTGTTATCTCTAAATTATAAAGTAGCAACATTGAGTCGGGGTTACAAACGAAAATCAGAAGGTTTTATTTTGGCTGATGCTTCTGTAAATGCTGAGATCATTGGAGACGAACCTTTTCAGTACTTTAAAAAGTTTCCCAATATTCAGGTTGCTGTTGATGCTGACAGAAAGAATGGAATAGAAAAATTATTAAAACAAAAAACACCACCGGAAATTATTTTGTTGGATGATGCTTTTCAACATCGCAAAGTGAAAGCAGGGTTTTATATTCTTTTGACGTCTTATGAAGATTTATTTTGCGATGATTTTATGCTGCCTACCGGAAACCTGCGTGAAAGCAGAAACGGAGCTAAAAGAGCCTACTTAATTATAGTGACCAAATGTCCACCACATATTACTCAATTAGAGCAGGAAGATATTAGTATAAAATTGAGGAGATTCCTCCTTCGTCGGAATGACAATAAAGTAGAAATATTTTTCAGCAGCATCGATTATGATGATAAAGTGTATAACGCTTTCGAAAGTATAGCGGTTAGCGATTTAAAATTAACGCCGAAAATGTTACTTGCCGGTATCGCAAAACCAAAACCGTTTTTTGATTATTTACAAACCGACAAAGATGAGGTTATGACATTTTCTGATCATCATCATTTTAGCGAAAGCGATATTTTAAATATCAAAAGCCAGGCTATCGATAAAATCATCGTTACAACTGAAAAAGATTTTGTACGTTTGGATGCTAAAATTTTAAGAAAACAATTATTTTATTTACCAATCAAAAGTAAATTTTTGAGTAATCAAGAATCTTTTGATGCAATCATTTTAAACTATGTGGGACCTAGTTCAAGAAACCGTTAATTATATTAAAGAGAAAACCAATTTTGCTCCGGAATACGGTGTTATTTTGGGCTCTGGATTGGGCAGTTTTACCGATGATATCACTATTGAATTTACTTTACCTTATAACGAAATTCCAAATTTTCCTGTGTCAACTGTTCAAGGGCATAAAGGCGCACTTGTTTTTGGAACTATTGGTGATAAAAAAGTAATGGCCATGCAAGGCCGTTTTCATTTTTATGAAGGCTATGATATGAAACAAGTAACATTCCCTGTTCGTGTGATGAAACATCTTGGGGTTACTAAATTGATAGTGTCAAACGCTTCAGGCGGCGTAAATTCTAATTATGAAGTTGGTTCAGTTGTAATAATTAAGGATCATGTTAATATGTTTCCGGAGCATCCATTACGTGGAAAAAATGACGAGCGTTTTGGGCCAAGATTTTTGAATATGAATGAAGCTTACAATAAAGCTATGATTAATAAAGCTAAAGCAATAGCTGTTGAAAATAACATCACAGTTCATGATGGAGTTTACCTCGGTCTGCAAGGCCCAACATTTGAAACCTTTGCAGAATATAAAATGGTAAAAGTTCTTGGAGCTGATTGTGTTGGAATGTCAACTGTGCCAGAAGTTATTGTCGCCCGACATATGGGAATTGAATGTTTTGGACTGTCTGTAATTACTGATATGGGTGATGTTGAAGCAAGCATGGAAGAAGTAAGCCACGAAGAAGTTTTAAAAGCAGCGGCAAAAGCAGAACCTCACGTTAGAAAATTAATTAAAGAATTAATTATTCAATTTTAATTCAAAGTCGCGAAATAACTTATAGCATTTTTTCTGTTCAATAGGTTTGCTGAACTATATTTCAATAAACTTTAGTCAATACCTGATTTTATTAGATGTATTTCTTTAATAAAAGAATTAAATCGATAATTCTCGAAGAATATCCTATTTCATTGTCATACCAACCTACAACTTTAACCATTTTTCCAATAACAGATGTTAGTTGAGCGTCAAAAAGGCAAGAGTTTTTATTGCCAATAATATCTACTGATACAATTGGATCTTCGGTATAATCAAGTATTCCTTTCAGTGATGATTGCGATGCTTTTTTAAAGGCAGCATTAATTTCTGCAATAGAGACTTCTTTTTTTACATAACAGGTTATATCAGTTAAAGAACCATCTGGAACAGGAACACGAATTCCGCTTCCGCCTATTTTCCCTTCCATTTCTGGAAAGATTTTGGTTAAAGCTTTGGCCGCACCAGTCGTTGTTGGAACAATACTTTGACTTGCACCTCTTGCGCGACGCAAATCTTTGTGTGGCTGGTCGTGTAAGCTTTGATCTGTTGTATAGGAATGTACGGTTGTGATATAGGCTTGTTCAATGCCGCAAAGCTCATTAATAACTTTTATCATTGGCGCAGCATTGTTGGTCGTACAACTTGCATTTGAAACTATTTTTTCGCTTCCGTCTAATATATTTTCGTTAACGCCAAGAACAACGGTTTTGATTTGCTCCTCCTCTTGGTTACTACTCAAGTCAGAAAATTCAAAAGGTGCAGAGAGAATTACTTTTTTTGCACCAGCCAAAATGTGTTTGTTGATATCTTTAAAAGTGCTGTATTTACCCGTGCTTTCTATTACAAAATCAATGTTGCTCCATTTAAGGTTTGTGATTTCTCTTTCGTGAAAAAACAAATACGGCTTTCCGTCAACAATTATCGATTGGTCATCAAAGGAAACGTCAAAAGGTAAAACGCCATGAATACTGTCGTATTTTATTAAATGCGCCATCGTTTTGTTATCAGCAATATCATTGATAGCAATAACTTCAATCGAAGGATGATTGAGCAATAAACGGAAAAGATTTCTTCCGATACGTCCAAAACCATTGATGGCAATTTGAGTTTTCAATTTTAAAGAATATGTTTTTCTGCGTGATAAGACGAACGAACTAACGGACCGCTTTCTACATGACGGAATCCCATTTCCTTGCCTAGTTTTTCATATTTTGTGAATTGTTCCGGAGTTATGAATTCTTTGACGGGTAAATGTTTTTTACTTGGTTGTAAATATTGACCGATTGTTACTATATCAACATTTTGATCACGCAAATCGCGCATGGTTTGTATCACTTCCTCTTCGGTTTCGCCAAGACCAAGCATAATGCCCGATTTGGTTCTGCGAATTCCTTGGTCTTTTAGGTATTTTAGAACTGCTAAACTTCGGTCATATTTTG
>CANJWG010000023.1 GCA_947478365.1 Flavobacteriaceae bacterium
CCTATTATTAATCCGATTTTTTTAATTATTAAGACCCACACATTTCGCAATCATCCGGTCCGGCATTGCGTGCGCTTTCTACCATGGCTGCAAAATCTTCGGCGGTCATTTCTCCGGTTTCATTGGGCGCAATTACCTCAACCGCAACTGGCTCGGTTATTTGTACTATTGGCTCCGCTTTTTTATCGTTGTTCAAGGTAAACTTGATGGCATCTACGGCTGCTTTGGTTCTCAAATAATACATTCCGGTTTTCAAACCACTTTGCCAAGCATAGAAATGCATCGATGTTAGTTTTGCATAGTTTGCATCTTGCATAAACAAGTTTAACGATTGTGATTGGTCAATGAAATAACCTCTGTGGCGCGACATATCGATAATGTCTTTCATAGACATTTCCCAAACGGTTTTATACAATTCTTTCAAGTCTTGTGGAATATCTAAATCCTGAACAGAACCATTATTGCGCATCAGTTGTTGTTTCAGTTCTTCGGTCCAAAGTCCGCGTTTTACTAAATCTTCTAGTAAATGTTTATTCACTACAATGAATTCTCCAGACAAAACGCGACGAGTGTAAATGTTTGATGTATATGGTTCGAAAGCTTCGTTGTTCCCTAAAATTTGTGATGTAGAAGCGGTTGGCATCGGCGCCATTAACAACGAGTTTCTTACTCCGTGTTTCATTACCTCTTTTCTTAACGCTGCCCAATCCCATCTGCCCGATAATTCTTCATCTTTGATGTTCCAAAGATTGTGTTGGAATAATCCTTCTGAAATTGGCGATCCTTTGAACGAAGAGTAAGGCCCTTCTTTTTTGGCTTCTTCCATGGAAGCAGTAACGGCTGCAAAATACATCGTTTCGAAGATTTCCTGATTTAATTTCTTGGCTTCATCGCTTGTAAAAGGCATTCTCAACAAAATGAAAGCATCAGCTAGGCCTTGCACTCCCAATCCTACCGGACGGTGACGCATGTTCGAATTTTCAGCTTCTGGAACCGGATAGTAATTCCTGTCGATTACTTTGTTTAGATTTCTGGTTACGCGTTTTGTTACGTTATATAACAATTGGTGGTTGAATTCTCCGTTTTCTACAAACATTGGCAACGAAATTGAAGCCAGGTTACACACTGCAATTTCGTCTGCAGCGGTATATTCCATGATTTCGGTACAAAGGTTTGACGAACGAATGGTTCCCAAATTCTTTTGGTTTGATTTACGGTTTGCTGCATCTTTATACAACATATATGGCGTTCCGGTTTCGATTTGAGATTCGAGAATTTTTTCCCAAAGCTCACGTGCTTTAACCGTTTTTCTTCCTTTTCCTTGGTCTTCATATGAAGTATATAATGCTTCGAATTCTTCTCCGTAAACATCACATAATCCAGGACATTCGTTTGGACACATTAACGTCCAAGTAGTATCTTCCTGAACGCGTTTCATGAATAAATCGGATGTCCACATAGCGAAGAATAAATCACGCGCACGCATTTCTTCTTTTCCTGTATTTTTCTTTAAATCCAAGAATTCAAAGATATCAGCATGCCAAGTTTCTAAATAAATAGCAAAACTTCCTTTGCGTTTTCCGCCGCCTTGGTCTACATAACGAGCTGTGTCATTGAACACTCTCAACATTGGAACAATCCCGTTTGACGTTCCGTTAGTTCCACGAATGTATGAACCTGTCGCACGTACGTTGTGGATTGACAAACCAATTCCACCTGCCGATTGCGAGATTTTTGCCGTTTGTTTAAGTGTATCGTAAATTCCGTCGATGCTGTCGTCTTTCATTGTTAATAGAAAACAAGAAGACATTTGTGGTTTTGGCGTCCCCGCGTTGAACAAGGTTGGGGTGGCATGAGTAAAGAACTTTTTCGACATCAAATCGTAGGTTTCAATTACCGATTCCATGTCGTTTAGGTGAATTCCGACAGCTACTCGCATTAGCATGTGTTGTGGACGCTCCACAATTTTACCGTTGATTTTTAGCAAATACGAACGCTCTAAGGTTTTGAAACCAAAATAATCGTAATTGAAATCACGGTTGTAAATAATGTGTGAGTTTAAAAATTCAGCGTTTGCCTGAATCGCTTCGTGCACCTCATCAGATAGTAATGGTGCTTTTTGGTTCGTTCTCGGATTTACATAAAAGTACATTTCTTTCATGGTTTCCGAAAATGATTTATTAGTGTTTTTATGCAAATTAGAAATCGCAATACGGGCTGCTAATTGTGCATAATCAGGATGTGAAATAGTCATGGAAGCGGCAGTTTCTGCTGCTAAGTTGTCAAGTTCTGAAGTAGTTACCCCGTCATACAATCCCTCGATTACTCGCATGGTTACTTTTACAGCGTCGACCAAATCGTTCAATCCGTAACATAATTTTTTAATTCTGTCCGTGATTTTGTCGAACATTACTGGCTCTTTGTGGCCATCTCTCTTTACTACATACATAAGCTTGTCAGTTTTTGAAAATAGGAAATCCCTTTACCTATTTTCTGGTTATTTGTTTATGCTGAATTCATTTCAGCATCTTTGTTTAGCGCTATTATTTACTTCCTAGCCCTGATGGAAGTGGCACGAAGTAGAGCGGACAGCAGGAATATGGTTTGCTAAAATGCCCGAACTAATCGCTCCAAATTTTGGAGAATCTGAAACGAGTTCAGATTAAAAATCGGCGTCGAAACTAATTTTTCCAGATTCTGAATCGGTGTTCATTACACCTGCTTTTTGGTATTCGGCAACACGTTTTTCGAAAAAATTAGTTTTTCCTTGTAACGAAATCATGTCCATGAAGTCGAAAGGATTGTTTGAATTGTAGACTCTTTTGCATCCTAATTCTACCAATAATCTATCGGCAACAAATTCTAAATATTGTGTCATTAAGTTCGCGTTCATACCGATTAAACTTACTGGAAGCGACTCGGTAATAAATTCACGTTCAATATCTAAAGCATCTGTAATTATTTCTGTAATTCTAGTTTTTGAAACTTTGTGAACCAAATGATGGTTGTGTAAATGCACCGCAAAATCGCAGTGAACGCCTTCATCACGAGAAATTAATTCATTTGAGAAGGTCAAGCCCGGCATTAATCCACGTTTTTTCAACCAGTAAATAGAACAAAAAGCGCCCGAGAAAAAGATGCCTTCAACGGCTGCAAAAGCGATTAGTCTTTCGGCAAACGAATCAGAACCAATCCATTTTAAAGCCCAATCGGCTTTCTTTCTAATGGCCGGGAATACTTCTAAAGCATTGAAAAGCTGCGTTTTTTCAGTTTCGTCTTTTACATACGTATCGATCAAAAGCGAATAGGTTTCGCTGTGGATGTTTTCCATCATAATTTGGAAACCGTAGAAAAATTTAGCTTCCGGATATTGCACTTCATTTACAAAATTCTCGGCTAAATTTTCATTTACAATTCCGTCAGAAGCTGCAAAAAATGCCAAAATATGTTTTATGAAATATTTTTCATCACTATTTAATTTATTGTTCCAGTCAGACAAATCTTGGTGCAAATCAATTTCTTCTGCAGTCCAAAAACTAGCTTCCATTTTTTTGTACCAATCCCAGATATCATGATGTTTTATTGGAAAAATTACGAAGCGGTTTTTGTTTTCTTGTAAAATTGGTTCAATATTAGCCATTTTGAATTTGTCTTTATTTTATTAGGATGTTTTTATTAAATCTGTATGTTACAAAGATTATCAAATGAAACGTAATAAGAAAGCCAAACTTATTCACAATAAGCTCTAGTTTTTAACATTTTCAACAAATAACCATACTAATCGTTATTTTTTTATTCAACTCATTTACAGCGATTTAAAAAAAATAAAAAAATAAAAAAGCCCTAAAACAAAGACAATTGCGAATTTTCTGATAGTGAAATTTTAACATTTTGTCTCTTCTGAAAATCGATTTTTTTTGGGTCTAAAAAAGAGGGGGACAGTATAAAACACTCTTCGGAGAGTGATTAAATTATTTCTTATTTGTCATTCAAATTATAGGGATTATTAATATATCACTCATCCTAGACTAGTGACACTTTTTTAGCTTTGCCTATAATGGTACCATTATCCTGATTTTTTGCGCTTTTTAGTAGATGTTCTCTCTTTGACTTCCTTTTTAGCTTTGGCTGAATTTTCATTTCTTTACTGAGCATTGACAACGAAAACCAAAAGAAAGATACAATAACGTTCAAAGCTTTTAAAAATATGCTCTCAATTGTATATTCCCAGTATGGATAATTTGACTGGTCTCTGTTTTTCTGCCTAGGTAGTTAATATTGATATCTAAAAACTGTGTTAGATTTTTTTGAAGTAACAATCGCCAAGTCATATTTTTTCCGGGTTGTAACCCTTCTAACATTTGAAATGCCACTGCAGATTGTGAATCGCCCTTGAAATTGTTTTGATACAAAGAAAATTCTCCGTTCATTGTAATCTTTTTATCACTGGCATAGGAAAACGAAGTTCCTAATCGGTTTTGTAATAATTTTTCGGAATTACCAATTTGATTTTCTTTGTTTTGGTATTCGTAAAAAAAATCCCAACTCGCATTTTTGTTGAACAAATAAGAAATTTTTGGATTGATTTGAAAACCATTGACTTTATAATTTTTGCTGCTATAATTCTCCGAAGTCAATGCCGATTTGGAAGTTTCTGTACTCAAAGTAAACAACCATGTTTTTTGAACCAAATGGGCATATTGCAATTGATGCGTACTATTCTTATTTTCCTGTGAACCGACAGAAAGTAAATTTTTTATTCGGTTAGTGATAAATGTATAGGTTACAGAATGCTTTTGTTTGCCGCGATTATAAAACAAACTATTTCTAAAACTTGTGTTCAGCCCTAATAAATTTTCATCAGTAGTTGAAAACGGATTTAAATCGAAATTGTCCTCATTTCGTTTTATTTTTCGCTCAATTAAAAAAGAGGTTTGGTTATAAAAATGAGACAAAACCCTTTTGAAACCTGTTAAATTTTGCCACTGACTCATAGTTAAAGTCACCGCTTGCGAAAATTTATTTTGATGCGTTTTGACAAAAATCTGATTGGGTAAAAACACACGAACATATTTTGCCTGATCCGAAAAGGCTGCCACCTCAAACTCCTCCAATTCCTGGATACCATTACCATTATAGTCTATCCAGGTGTAAACACCTTGTGCTGGTTCGACTTCTAAATAAGTAAATTCTTGTTGGGCAATAGTTCCCGAAGTGGTTTCGTAAGCCGAAGTAACTAGCATTAATTGGTTAAAATATTTATCATTATACAACAATCTGGAATTGAGTGAAGGTTCATTTTTTCTTGTCGGATCAACATATTTTAGATTTCTGTAATTGACAAATAAAGACAAATCACTTTTCTTGGTTTGCAATAATTTCGATTTTATATAATAGGATTGCGACGTGTTTACTTTTTGTAGAAAGCCATTCTGCAAACTATCATTAACTCTTTGTAAATAACCCAATTCTACAAAAACCTTAGTGCTGTCACCACAACCAACAAAAGCGCCATATTCGGTAAATCTTTGGCTTAAAGATGACAATTGCTGTGTTGCTACTATTTTTTCTTTATTATTTTCTAATCGTAAAGTACTCCCAATCCAATTCTTTTTAAAGTTATAGCGAACCTGTGATTGGTTTCGGATAAAAGTTGAATTGGAATAGGTTCCGTCACTTTTTAGATAACTACTATTTTGAAGAATACTCCAATTGTTGAGTTTGAACAATCCATTAACAATATGTCGGTTTCCCGAAAAACTTTTGGAGAAATCCAGCTTTTCAAACTGATACGTTAGCTTTCCTTTTTCAGGCAGAATAAAATCCAAACCGTTAATTAATAAACTCTGATTGCCTGCGAAAGTGGTTAAATTCCAATCGCGATTGAACTCAATATTAAACAAACGCTCGATTGTTTTGAAGTTTTCCTGCACATATTGATAATTTCCAAAAGCATTAATCTGCCATTTTTTGGAAAACAAACGTTGCTTGAAATTAAGTTTCCCGGCAACACCTTTGTTATTGTTATCATCAATGGCAGAAAATAAATTCAAATCGTTATTGCTAACTCCTATTTCAAAATCAACGGAAGTTTTTTCACTCGGATTGAATTTCCCTAATACAGTAGCAATCTGTATTTTTGTTGGCGCCACTAAACGTGTTATCGGTTCGTAATTCCCTTGAGGAATGCCTGAAATGGGTTCAACATATTCGTAAATTTTTCCAATTGCTGATGAATTTGTCAAAACATAATTACCTAGATTATTGCCAACCAAAGTAAACTTCACATTATATAATTCATCAGTTGAATTGTTAGAATATTCAAAAACTTCACCAGCTATAACGGTGATTTTTTTGTATAAAATTTTATTTTCTGAATACGAATCCAAATAGGCAGATGGGGCATTCATTAAATTGATATTATCTCCTGCATTACTCAAAATTGTGACTTGTTCAGCAGTTAAATTTTGTTGTAACGGTTGATTTTTTACATCGCTTTCAGAATACAAATAGCCCCCTAGACTCCAGGATTTTGCTTCATGATTAACGCCTCCATAAGTTACAAAACGGGAATAATTTCTATCTGAATATTGATATTCAATAACGATCCGCATTTCAGAAGTTATTGGAAATAGAGACGTAAACGTAATTTCTCCGGCATTATAATCGATAATATAATCGTTGTTTTCACCACGCTTGCGCAAAATTCCGTTGATATAAACTCGCTCCGAACCCGAAATTACTAAAACATACAATTCGCCATTGTTGCCACGCAATTTGTATGGGCCTTGATTCCCTTCCTGTCCTGTGAACGAACTTTTTGCATATTGCCCTCGAACCAAAGCAGCCGATGCAAAAACATTGGTCTTGTTTTCCTCGCCGCCAAAAGTAAAATGGGTAGAAAGGCCTTGCACTTTTTTGTTGAAATTCAAAAATCTTGATTGTCGGTTTTCGAGAAATAAATCGCCGGCACGAATATTCCATTTATCCGTAAATAGTTCAATGAAAATCTGATCAAATTCATCTAGTTTCTGAGAATAGCCATTGTCCTGGAGCGGAATATTACTATCCTGAATCGAAGCACGAAGCGACACTTTATCTGAAATTTTCCCCGTGATTTGCAAATCAAGATTGGAACTCACAGAAGCATTTTGATTGTTCCCTATAGTAACGCCACGTGTAATGCTTCCTGAAGTATTTAAACCATCAAACGGAACAAACTTTTTAACAGAGCGGTTGACCTTATATAAATTGCTTCCATCATTGGCAACAACTCTATCTTGGTCATAAATACTGTATGTTTTAGTTAATTGCTCTGGATATTTGAAGTATCTAACCGTTATGCTATCTTGTGAAGTAAAGTTTTTTTTAAAAACTAACTTCCCTTTTTTGAAATCAATTTTGTAAAAACTAGTGTCAATTTCTTTACCTTCAATAGTTTGAAGTTTAAAGAAACTTGGACTGATGCTTACTTTTTCAATGGCGATAGTATCATTTGAAACCGCAATTTTTTTACTATTATATAATGTCTTAATTTCCTGAGCCGAAAGCTTGGGAAATCCAACGAAGACCAACAATAAAAAAATTTTTTTTAGCATTACCTATTATAAACGTAAAAAAGGTAGTTTGAGTATAAAAGTTACTCCTTAGTCACTAGCTGCATTGTTTCTCTTGAGACTTGTTTTACCAAAACGGTTTTGTCTTTTTCGACGATTTTGGCTGCTTTCTCATCAAAATGGCGAATGGTGTAAAGCGACACTTTTTCGTTATAGGAAATCTTAAATTTTTTAGAAAGAATGGTTTTCAGTTCGTTAAAATTGCCAAATTTATCTTCTAGACAAACTGAAAAACTAATAGCCGAATTCTGAATTAAGCTTGTTTTGATTTTATATTGGTGAAGCAGTGCAAAAATCTCACTGATGTTTTCTTCCATAATGAAAGAGAAATCTATAGACGAAAGTGAAAGCAGTAATTGGTCTTTTTTTACAATAAAACAGGGTGTTTTTGGTTCTAAATCTTGTCCTTTAGAAACGCTTGTTCCAGGCAAAAGTGGATTTAGAAAGGATTTTACATATAACGGAATTTCCTTTTTCTGAAGGGGTTGTAATGTTTTTGGGTGAATAACCGAAGCTCCGTAAAATGCCAATTCAATAGCTTCACGATACGAAATCTGATTCAACAAAACTGCATTATCAAAATAACGTGGATCCGCATTCAAAACTCCGGGAACATCTTTCCAAATGGTAACGCTTTCGGCATTTAAGCAATAGGCAAAAATGGCTGCAGTATAATCGGAACCTTCACGACCCAAAGTTGTGGTAAAATTATTTTCATCAGAACCTAAAAATCCCTGCGTAATGTTGAGCGCTTTTTTCTTGATTCCTTTTGAAATAAATTGTTGTGTTTTTTCCCAATTAACTTCTGCATCTCGATAATTAGCATCAGTTTTAATAAAATTTCTAACGTCGATCCAGTTATTCTTTAATCCCGAATAATTAAAATAATGGCTTACAATTGTAGTAGATACAATTTCTCCATAGCATACAATTTGATCATACACAAAGTTATAATTCGGGGATTTATTGCTTCGTAAAAAGTATTCTAAATCGGCAAAATGACTGTTCACAGCATAAAAAACATCGTGCTCTTCGTCTTCGAATAAATCCAATAAAATCTGATTGTGGTATTTACGAACGTCTTGCAAAGAGGAGTGCAATTCATTTGATTTTTCAAAATAATTTTTGATTACCATTTCCAATGCATTGGTAGTTTTCCCCATAGCGGAAATTACCAAAAGTGTGTCTTCATGACCTACTTTTTCCAATACGCTAAATATATTTTTTATTCCATCGGCATCTTTTACTGACGCACCACCAAATTTGAATATTCTCATTACAACTTACTTAAAAATTCATTTATTCCTTTTTCGTCCATTTGGGCTACTCGCCAGTCTTCTAGTATTTTTGCTCCTGATTTTTGGTAAAATTCTATCGCTGATATGTTCCAATCCAAAACGGCCCACTCAATCCGGCGTACTTTGTCTATTTTCCCCTGTTCAATAATTTTGGAGTACAATTCAAAACCCAGACCGCTGCCACGCATGTCTTCCTTTACTATCAAATCTTCAAGATGTATTGTTTTACCTTTCCAGGTAGAATAACGGTAATAGTAAAGTGCAATTCCAACGATATTACCATTTACCTCAGCAACGAAAGTATAAAATAATGGATCTTCACCAAATCCGTCATTCTCCAAATCGGCGACAGTTACCTCAACAGCATGCGGCTCTTTTTCGAAAGTGGCTAATTCCTGAATTAGTTCAAGAACCGCTTTCATATCTTTTTTTTCTCCTTTTCGGATGTTCATTTGGGTCAATTTTTTTTACTTCGTAACAGTTCGGACTATGGCCTCGGGTTACAAAAATACAATTATTAATTTCTTCTCGAAATAGATTTTTTCTTTGCCAAATTTATCGATATTTGCACAAACAACTACAACGATTTCGTAATGGAAGAACGCAATAGAACCTTAGGGGAATTTATAATTGAAAACCAAAAGGCACATCAATACTCATCGGGTGAATTATCAAAAATCATTAACTCGATTCGGCTTGCTGCCAAAGTCGTAAACTACAAAGTAAATAAAGCTGGGTTGATCGACATTGTTGGTGCTGCTGGGGAGCAAAACGTTCAGGGCGAAGACCAGCAAAAACTGGATGTCTATGCCAATAATATTTTTATACAAACCTTAGTTAATCGTGAAATTGTTTGTGGAATTGCCTCTGAAGAAAGTGATGATTTTATTACAGTACAAGGATTAGATGAAGGGCATAATAATAAATATGTCGTTTTAATGGATCCTTTAGACGGCTCTTCTAATATTGATGTAAATGTTTCTGTGGGAACTATTTTTTCTGTTTTTAGAAGAATTACGCCTATAGGAACTCCTGTTACTTTAGAAGATTTTTTACAACCTGGAACGGAACAAGTAGCTGCCGGTTATGTTATTTATGGCACTTCAACGATGTTGGTTTATACAACTGGCCATGGTGTTAATGGTTTCACTTTGAATCCGGCTATTGGTACTTTTTATTTATCACATCCTAATATGCAATTTTCGAAAGATGGAAATATATATTCTATCAACGAAGGAAACTATGTGCATTTCCCGCAAGGCGTAAAAGATTATTTAAAATATTGTCAGCTTGAAGAAGGAGAACGTCCTTATACTTCTCGCTATATTGGAAGTTTAGTTTCAGACATTCACAGAAATATGATTAAGGGCGGAATTTATATTTATCCAACAAGTTCAAAAGCTCCGAAGGGGAAATTACGTTTATTATACGAATGCAATCCAATGGCATTTATTGCAGAACAAGCCGGCGGAAAAGCTTCGGATGGTTTTGGAAGAATTATGGAAATCCAACCGACCGAGTTACATCAACGTGTCCCGTTCTTCTGTGGAAGTTTCAATATGGTTGAAAAAGCAGAAGAATTTATGGCAAAATACAGTTAATAAAAATCCCTATTTCTCATATTCATATTGGATTTATCATTCAACTTCCCCTTTTTAGACAATAAAAATCTAAAATGTTTTTCATCGATTTTTGAGCATGTTTTTTATAGCTAAACAAAATAAATTGTAAGTTTACGTTACGAAATAAAATAAACTAATGCTATGTCAGATTTCTGGATTCACTTCTCTTCTGGATTAAAACATTTGTGCACCCTTCTTGCGTACAATGACATTTTGTTTCTTATAACACTTACTGTTCCTTATGAATTAAAATCATGGAAAAGAATTCTGATACTTGTTTCGTTATTTATTGCCGGAAATACATTGGCACTATTGCTTTCTGTTTTTAATGTCATTGCTATAAAAGTCAATATTGTAGCCTTTATAATTCATATAATTATCCTTATAACTGCTCTATATACTATTATTTCATCCGGAAAATCAGGTAAAAAAGATGGTATTACTTTTATTGCCATTGTGACCTCATTATTCGGAATCATTCATGGATTAGGCTTTGCTAATTATTTCAACAACCATTTACCAGGGAAACCAACCGATAAATTATTACCGCTTTTTGAATCGTCGCTTGGCTTTGGCTTATCACAAATCATTATGGTTATTTTAGCTTTATTACTGGCTTATGTTGTTCAAACCTTGCTAAAACTCTCAAAAAGAGACTGGATTTTAATCGTTTCTGCCTTTGTGGCCGGTGTCGTAATTCCGATGATTATCAGAAGTGAAATTTGGGTTAAATAATTGTTTAGGAGCGAAAGGTTTGGGTATATTTGCTAACCATTTTCCTGCTGTTCGTCACGCATGGCGTTTCCTTCCATCAGGTCTAGATGAAAAACTTTTTGATTTTACAGAATCTCAAAAACAGATTCTGAAACAAGTTCAGAATAAATGAAAGAACAAAAACAACTAAAATACGATATTGCTTACTTAAGAATTGCTGCTGAATGGAGCAAACTTTCTTATTGCAAACGCAAACAGGTTGGCGCCATTATTGTGCGTGACCGAATGATTATTTCCGATGGCTACAATGGAACGCCGACAGGTTTTGAAAACTGTTGCGAGGACGAAGAAGGATTAACCCAATGGTTTGTTCTTCATGCCGAAGCCAATGCTATTTCAAAAGTTGCGCGTTCTAGTCAAACCTGTGAAAACGCAACCTTATATATTACACTTTCACCTTGCAAAGAATGTAGCAAACTTATTCATCAATCGGGAATAAAACGAGTTGTTTTTCAACATGGTTACCGCGATACAACCGGTTTAGAATTTTTAGAAAAAGCCGGTGTTCTTGTTAATCAAATTGAAGATTTAGGATAATGAAATCAAAGGGGAAATACCTGCCAATACTATTATTTTCTTGCGTTGCCCTGGGAATTGTCATTGGTGGTATGGTTAATTTTCCACACCGAACCTTATCAAAACAAAATGCTAGAAAAGTCAAAATTGAACAACTGATTGATTTTATCAATGAAGAATATGTAGATGATGTCAATTCTGATTCTATTGTCGATATGACGGTAAACAGCATTTTGGCAAATCTAGATCCGCATTCGGTTTATCTCCCGCCAAGCGAACAATCTTCAGAAGCCGAAATCATGAAAGGCGATTTTGTGGGTATTGGTATTAATTTTTATATGTATAACGATACGGTTACTGTAATAAAACCAATTGAAAATGGTCCGGCTGCAAAGGCAGGGATTATTTCTGGAGACCGAATTTTATATGCCGATAAAACCAAACTTTTTGGGCGAAAATTACCTACAGATAGCTTGTACAAGAATCTGAAAGGCGAAGAAGGTTCAAAAGTATTACTCACTATTTTCAGAAAAAGTTCCAACAAAAAACTTAAACTTAACGTTGAACGCGAAGTCGTTCCTATAAAAAGTGTCGATGCCTATTTAATGCTCAATAAAACATTTGGCTACATAAAGATCAATCGTTTCGCAGAGAATACCTACGACGAATTTCGAGTAGGATTAGAGCAATTAAAAAAACAAGGAATGACCTCTTTAGTCATTGACTTGCGTGACAATGGTGGTGGTTATTTGGAAAAAGCGGTAGAAGTTATCGACGAACTCCTGAAAAATAAAGAGCTTATTGTTTTTACCAAAAACAGAAAAGGTATAATAGACAAAACTCTTGCGACGGATGGCGGTATTTTTGAAAAAGGCAAAGTATTTGTTTTAATAGATGAAAACTCTGCTTCGGCGAGTGAAATTCTGGCTGGTGCGATTCAGGATAATGACAGAGGGACTATTGTGGGTCGCCGTTCATTTGGAAAAGGATTGGTGCAACGCGAAATGAGTTTTGACGATGGTTCAGCTGTTCGTTTGACGACTTCGAGATATTATACTCCAAGTGGTCGTTCAATTCAAAAACCTTATACTAAAGGAGAAGGAGAAAAATACAGTCACGACTCCGAAACTCGTTTTGCAAGCGGTGAACTCTATGAAAAAGACAAAATGAAAATCGCCGATTCCTTAAAATTTAAAACCAAAAAAGGCAGAACTGTTTATGGTGGCGGTGGAATTGTTCCGGATATATTTGTGCCTCTAGAAGTAAAAAAAGGCGAAGAAAATTTAGCTTATATTTTAAATTCTGGAGTTATAAGCCATTTTGTTTTTGAACAATTAGACAAAAACCGAAATGCATTTAAAGGATTGAAAATTGAACAATTACTATCCAAAATGCAAAATGATGATAGCTATGTTCCAAAATTGGAACGCTATTTAAAAGATGCTGGTTTGGAAATGAAATTGAATACTAATAGAGTTTTGGTCAAAAAACATATTACCGCAGAATTTGCCCGACAGTTATTTGGTGAAAGACAATACTACAATATTATCCTCAAAGATGATACAATGCTGAATGCAGTTTTCACACGAGCGTAGCGAACTGACGCAGTAAATAAGTTATTTTTTTATAGAATCGTGGCTTTGAGAAGAAATCCCATTATTCCATAAAGTTAATATATCGGTGGCTACTGCTGCACCACTTCCTGCTGCAATAGCTAACTGACTGCGCCAGCCTGCTAATGTCCCAACTACATAAATCCCTTCGGCTACTTTATGATCTTCGTTTTTTAGTTGGATGCGGTATTTTTCAGCTAAAGCTTTTTTGTGTGGTTCTACAAAGTTCATCAATCCTTCAATATTAAAGGTATTTGAATAGCCAATTGCAATAACAATGGTCTTTGTTTGATATGAATTTTTATTGGTTGTGACCATTAAATTTGGATATTCGCCTGCAACTTTAAGAACTTTTTCGCCTTCAATTTGAGTAATGTGAGGGTACAATTTTTTTAAATTATCAACACTTTCTGTCAATAATTCTGAACCTAATTTTCCTAAAGGAATACCATAAGCATTGTAAAATATAGCTTCTTGAAGCGATGATGTTTTTTGATGCGTTATAATTCCAATTTTTTTATTGGATGCAAATGATTTTTTGTGAGCCGAACCCAAAACCAAAGCGCATGACATCCCTGAAACGCCACCACCAAATATTAAAACATCAAACATAGTTTTAGTGTTTAAGTTTTTCTTCTATTTTTTTAGACATTCTAAAAATCAAAAGGATAAAAACGGCACAACAAGAAGCCACAATTCCAATCAAAGCAATCATACTGTTGCCTTCTAGCGGTTTTTTGAAATCAAGAAGAAAGACATTCACTATTATCAATGCAATAGCTATAAAAAGGAGAATGTTGGTAAAAATTTTCATGAATTATATTTAGAGGTCAAAAATACTAAAATTTAGCTTTATACAAATAACCCTTTAACATTAGCGGCAAATAATTTAACATGAGTTGAACAAAAATGCATTTTAAGATTTTACCTTTGCATAAAATATTTAAAATATGTTTCAATTAGGGAAAACCATAGTTTCTGAAGATATACTCGAAAAAGATTTTGTTTGTAATCTTTCGGCGTGTCATGGCGCTTGCTGTGTTGATGGTGATGCTGGTGCTCCGTTGACAAAAGAGGAAACCAAAATTCTTGAAGAAATCTATCCAAAAGTAAAATCTTTTTTACGTAAGGAAGGCATCGAAGCAATTGAAAGATTAGGGACTTGGGTAGTAGGTACTGATCAAGATTTGGAAACACCATTAATTGACAACAAAGATTGTGCATATGTAATTTTTGATGGAAAAACAGCCCTTTGCGGAATCGAGCAAGCCTATAATCAGGGGATTATTGAATGGAAGAAACCAGTTTCCTGCCATTTGTATCCTATTCGTGTAAAAGATTTTACTGAATTTGCCGCAGTAAATTATGACCGTTGGGACATTTGCAATCCAGCATGTTTATTAGGAAAAGAACTTGAAGTGCCTGTATATAAATTTGTAAAAGAAGCTTTGATTCGAAAATTTGGGGAAGATTGGTACGCCGAATTAGAAAAAGTTGCTGAAGATTTAAAGAATGTGAAATAAAAACCGTCTCGATTTTCAACGAGACGGTTTTTGTGTGGAGAATATCGGATTAACTTCGCTTTTCCTCAAAGCTACGCTTTGAAAATAGAAATCAAACTAAAATAAAAAAGCAAGCTATTTTATTTAGCAAGCTTCCTATTTATTCGTGGAGAATATCGGATTCGAACCGACCACCTCTTGCCTGCCAGGCAAGCGCTCTAGCCAAATGAGCTAATCCCCCAAATTATTATTAAGAACTGAATACCTTCAAGATTACCTTCGGGACAATCTAGCTTACTTAACTACTATTCTAAAAATTATACTGAACAAATATAATTATTTCGCTATTATTTTAGTAAAGATTACAAAAATAAATTTATTGTAATTCAATTCGCATGGTCAATTAAAACAAAAATGGCTTTGCTTGCAGAGCGCAATTTGATAATTGACATAGATTAGACATAAAAATAATTACAGCCAAGGGGTAAATTCATGTTTTTTTTGTATCCTTGTAATTAATTTAAACAAAACAAACAAAATCACATATGAAAAAAAAACTACTCCTTTTATCATTTTTTACAGCTTTTAGCTCCTATGCGCAAACAATTGTAAGCACTACACCACAAAACAAGAAAGTAATCTTAGAAGAGTTTACAGGTATTAATTGCCAGTATTGTCCTTCAGGGCATGCTATTGCTAATGCCATTAAAAACGCAAATCCTGCTGATGTATTTTTAATTAACATACATGTTGGTGGATACTCAACTCCTGGTGCAGGACAACCTGATTTTAGAACACAATTTGGAACAGCTATCGCGAATCAATCAGGATTAAATGGTTATCCTGCAGCTACAGTAAACCGAACTGCCTTTACTGGTTTATCTCAAAATGGCGGAACTGGAACGGCAATGAATAGAAGCAATTGGGCCAATGCTTCTAACCAAACCCGTAATCAAAGTTCTTATGTAAACGTAGCAACTACTGCTACTATTGATGTTAATACAAGACTTTTAACCGTATTTGTAGAAGCTTATTACACTGGGAATAGTCCAGTTTCTTCAAACAGATTAAATGTTGCCTTATTACAAAACAACACATTGGGACCTCAAACTAGTGGTGGTTTGGGTGACAATTACCCTCATCAACATAGATTAATTCATATGCTAACTGGGCAATGGGGAGAAAATTATACTACAACCACTGCAGGTACGCTTGTTACAAGAACCTATACTTATACAATACCAGCTGTTTACAACAGCATTCCTGCTGAATTGGGCGATTTTGAAATTGTAGCTTTTGTTGCTGAAGGACAACAGATAATTATTTCTGGGAACGGAGCAGTTCCTACTTATACTGGTCTTGCTACAAATGATGCTAAAATAAAAGAAGTAAAGGATATTGCAGAACAATGTGTAACCTCTTTACAACCTAAAGTAGAAATTCAAAATAATGGCCAAAATAATCTAACTACCTTACCTATTACTTATGATATAAATGGTGGAACTCCACAAATTTTTAATTGGGAAGGTAATTTATCTTCACTTGCTAAAACAACAATAACATTGCCTTCTATAACCTATAGTTTACAAGCTAATAACAATTTAAATGTTTCAATACCTACTGATGATAATGCAACAAATAATTCTGGTGCTATAACTTTCGTAAAAGCACCTGAAACTACAACTTCAAATCTAACAATCAAAATTACATTAGATCAATACGGTTCAGAAACTTCATGGAAGTTAAAAAACTCAGCTGGCGCAACTGTTGCTTCTAGTCCGGCATATGCCAACTCTGCTGCTTCTGGTGCTTATCCGCAGCCTGACATCAACATCACTGTGGCAAATGACTGTTATACATTTACAATTTTAGATTCTTATGGTGATGGTATAGATGGTGCTTTTGGAATTGGATCGTATAGTATTCTTTCTAACGGAGTTGTTATCTCTGGTGTTGAAGGTGGTGAGTTTGGAGCATCTGATGCAAGATCTTTTGGTGTAGCCAATCCTTTAAATGTAAATGATTTTACTAAAAATTTAATTTCTATTTCACCAAATCCATCAAAAGGAATTATCACTATAAATACAGAAAACACTTTAAATTTAACTATTTATGACATTACAGGTAAAGTTGTGTTTTCTAAAAACAATGTTATTAATAATGAAACTATCAACTTATCAAGCCTTCAAAATGGAGTTTATTTAGCCAAAATGGTTACTGAAACTGGAGTTGAAGAAACTAAAAAAATAATATTAAACTAATCAACTTAGCCATGCTTTCTTACAAAGCATGGCTATTTTTAGATTTAAAAAAATAAAATATGAAAAAAATAATACTTTTAGCACTTGTCATAAGTCAGTTTTCTTTTGCACAAGAAATTACTATGACTAGGTCATCTGATGGTTCTCCGATAGTAAACGGGACTATATTGGCTAGTAATGTAACCAGTGATGCAAGTGAGATTAAATTTAAAGTTAGAAACACTGGTACAACTACCACAAATGTTTGGGCAAGCTGTCAAAGTTTGATTAATAATGATGGTTCAAATTTTCAATTTTGTTTTGGTCAAGAATGTATTGGAGAAGTTGCTATAGGTGGAGTTTATCCTAGTGTCGCACTTACTCTAGCTCCTAATGATGCCAATGGTAATTTTGATCATTTTTTAAATAATAACATAGGGAGCGGAGCTTTTCCTATGGATTTTGTATTTAAATTTTTTCAAACGAATCAAGCAACACAAGGAGGAGCAGAAGTTGGAAACTCTATTACTGTAACTTATAGATATGATCCAAATTTATCCATTGATGATGTAAACCAATTACAAAACTCTGGCGTTATTATTAAATCAACAATTGTAGATAACGAATTAACTCTAGATGTACTTAAAGCTTCTGTAATGAGTATTTATGATTTGAATGGTAAAATTGTAGTTAATTCAAATTTGGATTACGGAATTCAAAGCATTGATGTTTCCAATTTAAGTTCAGGAATTTATATAGTTAATTTTACAAATTCTGAAGGAAATTCATCAAACAAAAAGATTGTCAAAAAATAATTTCATTTTTTAGTCTAAAAAAAGGTTCACCATAAAGTGAACCTTTTTTTATAACGAATTTATCCAAGTTTCAATTAATTGTACTGCTTCAGTATGTCTTTTTGTTCTTGTTAATGGTGGCATTATATACAATAAATCATTTTCTGTATTTATTCTGTAATGCAAAATAGATAGATTTACATTGCCTGGAGTTACTGTAACGTTGTTATAACCTTCTAAATAATGTGCAGCGTGAGCTGTAACGCCCATTTTTACTGGGTTTATAGTTTCGTTAAACGCAAAGCGCAAGTTGTGCATAGATGCTTCTCCACCGTTCACATGACAATGTGCGCAATTTGCATCAAAATAAGACCTTACTCTTAAATCTAATGATTTAGAAGTGTCATTAAAGTCAACAGTTGAATTAATCTGATCGGGTAAATTATTTTCTAAATAACCAAACTCAATTAGCTTGTCCAATTGATTTTTTGAACCTTCAGCATAATTAAAATTGTAGTTAATGTTTTGAGGTTTAAATCCTAATGGATTAATGATTTGATTATCAAAAGTAGAATGGCATCTCAAACATTCAAAATCAACTTCTGGTGTTCTGTAATTTAAAGTATGAATAACGTTGTTAGCGTCTTTCCAGCTTAAATCTCTTGCAGTACTTTGAGAAGTAAGTAAAGCATCTGTTTGTTCATCATTCCATATATAATTTGCAAAAATCCATCCAGTAGACTTTCTGATCATTATTCGAGTTTCAATAATTTTAGTAGTATTATTGGGTTGCACATTTTTATAATAAAAACTTTTAATAAGTGCTGAACCTACAGGTAGTTCTAGAACATTGCCATCGCCATTAAAAGTTGCTTTTAAACCATTTGGCATCCAAACAAATCGATTTTTTAGGGCATAATCTGAAAAGAGTTCACTATTGGGTTTGTAGGGAATAACACCAAAAGAAGGTTTCTGTTCTTTTAAATTCCCTTTAAAAAATTGGTAATCCGAAAGCTTAGGATATGGGACCTGTGCTAAATCTAACACAACTCCAGAAGTTTTAATTTCGGTATAATCTTCTTTATTACACGAAAGAAATGAGAAAATAAATAATAGTGAAACAATTTTTAACCTTTTCATTTCTTTCTTTTTTAGAAGGATGTGTTTAACGACAAAGATACTCCTGAACTTTCTGGAACATTTCTACAAACTCCACCAACGCAAACTAAACCTCCACGTTGTCTACCATAACTCAACGCAATTCGAGTAGTTTTTTTTCTGAAAGCACCACCAAAATTATAATAATGATTTCTTTGATACTCCAAATCGTTACCATAGTTATATAAATCCGTAACATAAAAAGAATACTTAGAATTTGCATTAAACTCAACCGTTGAACATGCCCAATTTTTCTTATCGTAATCAGCCCACATATGTTCACCAACGACACGTATTGATTTTGTTGGCGTAAACTTATATGTTGCTTCCGCTGCTGCAATATTCGTATGAATAACACCCGCTGTTCCTTCAATCATCTTTTTGTTGTAATACTGATTGATATAACTAAAGGCCGATTGCCATTTATTGTTCCATTTTTTAGTAACCTCAATACTAAAATCGGAGTAATATTTTTTACCAAACTTTAAGAAATCTGTTTGATAATCTTGTGGATTAAAAATATAAAATGTCCCGCTCAAAGCATTCCAATTTGAGGCATTTACTGCTATTTTCATTCCATTTTTTCCTCCTAAAGTAGTTCCTTTTTTTATATCGTAGAACACATCTATTTGCCCTCCTATTTCTCCTGCCTTGACCAAATCTTTGTCGGCTAAAAACACACTTGGTTGTGCCTGATAAACATAAATATTGGCTAAATTATAATGTTGTTGTTTGGTTAAACTCGGAATAAAATTCATTATTTTATCATTAAAATCATTCCCTTTAGCGCCTCTTTCCGAAAAGAAACTCATGTTTTCTAATCTTCTGAAAGTAGCATCAATTCCAAATCCTTTTTTAGAATAACCGGTATTAAACAACAAAGCACTTCCGGGTTTTACAAGTCGGTTGTTTACTTGATTGTTTACCTGAACTACAGCATCTTTTGATTTGTAATTCATTTCAGTTGAAGCGTAAAATGAATTATGGTTAAAGTTTATCCTTCCGGCAAAAGCATTGGTCAAATTATTAAATTTTTGATCCGGGAGATCAACTTTTTCATCTCTTCCAACATAGCTGAAACCTAAAGTCAAATCGGAAGTCTGAAATTTGAAAAGCTCTTTTAAATCAAATTCTATGTCCTGTCCATAAATTTTACTGTCGGCTACCTCAAACCCAGTTCTTTGTTGTCCGTAGACCGATTTTAAAGTGATGAATTTTAAAGGTTTGAAAATCAATCTTACACCACGTAAAGCGTTGTTAATTCCTAGAGCTCTATCTTCCCAACTTCTCAACAATAATCCGCTTCCAAACTGCTCGTAAAAATAACCCGCTGTTATGTCAATTTTTTCGGTTTTAAATTGAATAAAATAGGTTGCAACATTCGTTCCGTTATATTTAGGATTCAAGTTTAGTAACGCATTTTGCTCGTAGGCTTCCCCTTGAATTCCGGCTGACCAATTTTTATAATTATAATTAACAAACAAATAATTATTAGATCTTAGTGGTTCATCTGGATGGGAAGTTGGATTATTGAATTCATCTTTTAATCCTTTATCATTTAAATACCACTGTGTGTTTGACTCAAATCCTCCCGAAAAATTTCCATTAAC
>CANJWG010000024.1 GCA_947478365.1 Flavobacteriaceae bacterium
CCAATAAATTTACTTACAACTGTTACAGCAGTAGCTGTAACTCCATTGGTCAGCGTTAAAGTTGTTGGAGCCGCTGGTACTGTGGCAGTAACTGTTAATAGCCTAGCAGTTCTACCTGCATTAGGAGCAACATTAACCGTTGAAGAAGATCCAACACCGTTTACTGCTTTCACACCAAACACTAAAGAAGTTATTGCTGGAGCTACATTAGCAAAATTAACAAAGATAAATGCGTCAGTACTAGTTAAACCTTCCACAGAAACTCCATTTGCGTCAGTTCTATTTACTCCTGTAGGCAATTCCCATGAATAAGTATTTGCCAAGACAGAAGCTGCTGCAGTTAATTTAAATGTAGTACTTGTACCAATAAATTTACTTACAACTGTTACAGCAGTAGCTGTAACTCCATCCGTCAGCGTTAAAGTTGTTGGAGCCGCTGGTACTGTAGCTGTTAGTGTTAACAATATAGCTGTTGATGGGAAGTTCGTTTTAGCTATAACAACAGGTGGGGTTAAAAGAGCTTGTGCAGCTGCATAAGCTGTAGAATACTTTGTATCTAATGTAAATGCAGAGCTTGCATTAGTTAATGTAGTTGCATTAGGAGCAACATAAGTTTCAGTATAAGTATCATTATATAATCCAGGAATATTGTTAAAAGAACTTGTAGTTCTTGCATTGTTTGCAACAACATCAGCATTTGTAGTATTGCTAGTCGTTGATTCACCAACACCATTAACCGCTTTAACTCCAATGTATAATTTAGTAGTAGCTGGATTGGTAACATTAGCAAAATTCACTAAAATAGAAGGATTATTACTAACTACTACAGTACCATAAGGAGTATACGCTTGAGTTGTTGTAGCATCATAACCCGCTTTTACAATTTTAGTAAAAGCAGTAGTATTACCGTTATTAGTACCGACAGAAGCATTTGTTAAAGTTCCCGCAATAGTTGTAGTGACAGCAGATGGGTAATTCCCAGCAGGTTGAGGCACTGCACTAGCATTACAAACCACTGATGTTGAAGTCGAAGATGTAGCCGTTTTTAATTTATAGGTATCTCCATTATAGGTAAATAAAGTACCCACAGCATTAGTCCCAATAGCTCCAGCAGTGATAGTAAAAGTATATGTTCTTTCACTACCAACAATTTTTTGAACAGCAGTAGAAGTTACAACATTAGTATCAACACCATTAACTGGAAAAGTATAACTATTATAGGTTACAGTCCAAAATTTAGTAGCAATTGCTGCAGAAGATGCAGGCGTATTTGGACTTAAAAATGGTTCAGCAGTATAGTTTTGAGTAGTTGTAACAGGTGTAGTTCCTGAAGGAATAACTAAATTAACACCAGCTGGCAATTCCCATTTGTATGAAGAAGCAGTTGTAGAAGTTGCAGCTGTTAAAGTCAAATTAGTTGTTTGTCCCATATACGGAACATAATTAGTGATGGCTGTTGTAGGGGTTGCATATCCTGTATTTTTATTATACAACGCTATTGATCCTGGAGCTGTAGGTAAAATTTTTGTAATAGTTAATGTTTTTGCTGCAGTTTTACAGCTATTACTATTAACTGCTTGCACATTAATTGTACCTATTGTACCAGCTCCTGCTGGAACGTTAGCATAATTTACTGTTAATATATTTGTTCCTTGTCCGCTAACAATATTCACCCCATTAGGAACAGTCCAATAGTAAGTTAGACCAGTGCCAACAAATGCAGGGATTCTGTAAGTTAATTGGGTTGTAGTTCCAACAAATACCCCAACTTCTGTTGTTGCAGTTAAGAAAGTTCCAGGTGTTGTTGTAGATTCTGTATTACTTGTTATAGTACCTATCACTTCAGTTGGAATATCATTTACAGTAACAGTTATTTGTACTTTTGCACTTTCGTTTAATCCTGCAGAATCAACTTGAGAAACATAATAATATTTTACTCCAGCAGCAGTTGTAGCAGGAGTTGGAGCTCCAGTAGTAATAGGTGTACCAACACTTATTACTGGAGGATTAGCAGTACTAACAACTGCATTATACCATTTTAAAGATGCTCCTGTGCCAGTTAGTGTAGCTGATAATGGTCTAGCCACATCACCTTTACAATAAACTCTATTAGTTACTGTAGGAACATCACCAGCCACAGGGGTTGTGATATAAGATTCTAAACCTGAAAAAGTAGCTCCTGATGCAGCTGTTGTACCAGTTCCAGGTCTATAATCTCTGTTTGTATATACAGTATAATCTGAAGTATCATAAGGTGATACTAAAATTCCATCACTTAAAGCAGTTGCGGTATTTCCATCACCTGACATTTTAGTTCCTAAGTTAAATACTGTTCCATTTGGTATTGCACCACCTGCATAACCAGCTGTAGTAGAAGTACCCGTTAAAGTTTTAGGGTTTATTGCATTAGGATAGTCTGTTAAATCTGATCCATAAAAACCAGCAAAAATATTACCTTTAATTTTCAATTTATTTACATAGTATTTTCCAATGGTTTGGTTATCTGTCAAACCAGCATAATTATTTTTGAAATCTAAGAAAATAGAATTATAGATTTGTAACTCTGTAGATCTTCTTAATCTTAATGCTCTTGCATAACCAGAGGCTACAGTAGTTAGTCTCTTTGATGGGCCTATCATTGTACAGTTTGAAAAAACTGCAGTAGTATTGTCATACCCTGAAGCTGCTTCTGCAGTATCAGCATTATTATCAGATTCAAATCCCTCAGAAGTTGAAACGGTAGGGTTATCTGCGATATTTGGATCTCTAATCCCTAAAGCAAATTGCACAACTCCCTTGTATCCATTATCTGTATCAAAATCATCATCTAAACCTCTGTAAGATACTAAGTGTTTACAGTTTACTGATCCACCAAACCACTCGAATGAGTCATCACCACAGTATGATACTTGCACATAGTCAATGGTAGTTCCATTTCCTACAGAACCTAAAGTTAATCCGTTGATTTCATTATTAGGAGAAAATACAAAACCAGGATACTCAATTCTACAATATTTCATTGTTCCTGAACTATCATCATTAATAGGACTAGTTCCACCACCATATTGTGTGTTTATTGTAGCAGTAATACCTTCAATGTTGTTTATTCCACCATTAAGGTTGAAACCAGCTTTACCTAAAAGTACGATTCCACCCCAGTCTCCAGCAGCTCTTTGACCAGCAGGTTTGTTGGATGTGAAAACAATAGGACGAGCAGCTGTACCTACAGCATCAATCTTTGCTCCTTTAGTAACGATTAAAGCGGTACCAGTATTTGTATAAATAGCTTTAACGATAACACCTGGTTGAATAGTTAAAGTAGCGTTGTTGGTTACATAAATAAGACCTGTTAATTTATAAGTCTTACCGTAAGTCCAAGTTGTGTTTGTTGTAATGTTAGTAGTAACACTCACAACATTAGCAGCAGCAGGATCTGTATATGGCTCATTCTGAGGGTTCCAGCTCGTCCACGTATCTGTCCACATTGGAGTGTTCGGGTCAAAAGCCCCTCGATAAGTTGTTTGCTCAATTTGAGCGCTTGCAAAATTTACTATTAAAGCAAAAAGAGCAATAAAATAATTTTTTTTCATTTGTTTAATAATTTTAATTGTTAGACAAGGCAAACTTAAAATCAGTAAAACAACTAGATGTAAATAGGAAATTAAATAAAAATAATTTTTAGGTTAAAAAATAGTTTCTAAAAGCGAGGTGTTTGTAAACTATTGTTAAACTAGATGTTAACTAAATATTAAATATCGCTAAATAATTATTTCTTCAGCAATATTGTATAAAAAAGGATTCTCGTATATTTATTTATAAAAAGATTTTCTCTCACTTTTTAAAAATTCTTGGTACCAATATCCTGAGTTTTTAATTGTCCTTTTTTGTGTTTCATAATCAACATGAACTAATCCAAAACGTTGTTTGTAGCCTTCTGCCCACTCAAAATTATCGGTTAATGACCAAATAAAATAACCTTCTACTTTTCCGCCATTTTGTTTAGCCAATAAGACTTGATGCAGATAAGATTTTATATATTCAATCCGTTCTTTATCATCAAACATATCATGTTTAAATTCATCAAAAAAAGAAGCCCCATTTTCGGTAATTATTATCTTCTTCAATCCGGTATATTTACTAAACTTTAAGATTAGATAGTAAATAGATTTTGGATATATTTCCCAATTCATCATGGTATAATCAACATCCCTTTTGTTGGCGGGAACTAATTTTGCATTGATGTAGGGAACATAGGAGTTATGCCTAACAACTTCACGAGTGTAGTTTTGTAATCCAATGAAATCAAAATTAACTTTTAATAATTCCTCATCACCAGGTAAAAAATGTTTGACAATTTGCTTTAAAAAAGGGATTGTTTTTATGGGATAACCTAATCCAAGTGTAGGTTCAATAAAAGCTCTGTTTAATAGTGCATCTACTCGTTCTGCAGCTTTTAAATCTTTTTCAGAATAAGTTATAGGGGTAACATAGGTGCATGAATATGTTGTTCCTACACTTGCCTCGGGAAATTTTTCTTTTATCGTTTTAAAACCAATTGCTTGACAAAGTAATGCATGATGCATAGCCGGAAGAAAATTGTTCATGCCTTTTTTGCCTGGAGCATGTATGCCAAAAAAATAACCTGCACCAGTAAAAACTGAAGGTTCATTGAGAACTATCCAATTATTGACTTTCTGACCAAAGGCATTTACACAAACTTTTACATATTCTTCAAACCATGCTAAAATTTCTCGATTTTTCCAACCACCTTTTTTTTCTAATTCAAGGGGTAAATCCCAATGATATATTGTAACAAAAGGTTCTATTTCATTTTCAATACAATAGTCTATAACATTATGATAAAAATCAATTCCTTTTTGATTTATGTTCCCAATTCCATTTGGAATTATTCTTGGCCAAGAAAATGAGAATCTAAAATTTGGAATGCCTAAATTTTTGAGAATTTGAATATCTTCTTTATAATTTTCATAGAAGTTAGTAGCCGTAGATGGTGAATCATTATTAACTATAGCATTTTTTTTTCTAGCAAATTCATCCCAAATAGAATCTCCTTTACCATCATCTTTAGTATTCCCTTCTGTTTGAGTGGCTGAAGTGGAAATGCCCCAAAGAAAATCATCTCCAAAATCTTCTTTTTTAAAAATATGATTATAATCTGATAAACTCATAATGATTCAACTAGAAAATTTATTCTTATCTTTTATATGATTTTCTATTATCAAATCAATAATTTCTTGTGTATTGTCTTGATAATCTACTTCTATAATCGTGTCACTTTTGACCCAATTATCAATTAAATCGACGCTCTTTTTATTGAATTTTTTTATCACTTTTATTCCCATATCCTGAAGCATAGCAGCATTACATTGTTGCTCATACTGTTTTTTCATAGGAATTACTAATAGTTTTTTCTTCAGAAATAGCGCTTCGCTTGTTGTGCCAAAACCTGCATTAGTTAATACCCCTGAAGATGAAGCAATACTTTTTAAAAATAATTTAGAGTCAATTGGTGAAATAGAAACATTTCCAATTGTATATGATTTTTTGCTGTGTTTAGAAAAAACTTGCCAAGCTACTTCCGGGATTTTATTTAATCTTTTTACAATTTTTACATCATCATAGGAAGGCAAATAAACGGTATAGTGTCCAAGATTACTTATACTTATTTCTCTGACCTCTTTTCTAATTATAGGTGTGAAAACAGTTTTGTCCAAACTCTTAAAATGAAATCCATAATTAATATGTGTTGGAGCATAATTTTGCAAAACCATTTTACCCATCACATCATCTTTTCTTGGTTTTGGCGCTAAAGGATGAAGTGTAGCTACTTGATTGCTCAAACCAACACATGTTTTCTTTGCTTTAATAGCTGCCCAAACAGAAATAGGTTCAAAATCACTAATTATTAAATCGTATTCTTTAATCTTTAATGATTTAATATCTTTTATCAACTTTCTTGATTTTAGTTTTAAAAAGGTTTTCCAATAATCTATACCACCATTTTTACCAAAAATGAATGAAAGACCTCGAAATTTATATTTTACCTTAAATGGTAATTCAATATCAGATTGTATGCCGCTAACTAGTATATCTAAATCTCCTTTTTGCTGAAGATGTTCTATTATCTCGATGGCTCTTGTTATGTGACCATTACCTGTACCTTGAACAGCGTATAAAATTTTCATCTTTTGAATTTTATTTCTGTTTTACCATTGTTTTCCATAAAGCCAACTAACATCTTATTGAAAATTTCTGAATTATTTAGCGTTGACAATTCATCTTCTTCGTCATGTTTTTCTGATTTAAAATCTTCTTCATTATATCGAAAAAGTTTCCACTCTTGATTATGATATTCTAATGCGGTTAAATTTTCTATCCAATCACCAGAATTCATATAGACAACATTACCATTTTCTGTAGTTATATTTTTAATTTCAGGATGATGAATATGACCACAAATAACATAATCATATTGATTTGAAATAGCAATATCAGCAGCTGTTTTCTCAAAATCATTGATGAACTTAACTGCTTTTTTCACACTGTTTTTTATGTTTTTAGACAATGAAATTTTTCCTCTTCCAAGTTTTACGGAAACCCAATTGCAAAAGGCATTAATAAGTATCAATAAGTCATATCCGTGAGAACCTAATTTGGCTAACCATTTAGAATGTTGCATGGTTACATCAAAAACATCACCATGAAAAATCCATGTTTTCTTTCCGTCTAATTCAACGACTAGTTTATTATCTATAACGAGAGAACCCATTTTAAAACCGGCAAATTTTCGTAATAATTCGTCATGATTGCCTGTGATATAATATACCTTCACACCTTTATTAACCCAATTCATGATTTTATGAATCACTTGCATGTGTGATTTGGGCCAATAGCGCTTACTAAATTGCCACATGTCAATAATATCACCATTAAGAACTACAACCTTTGGTTTGATGCTATTTAAATATTTCAATAGCTCTTTACTATGACATCCGTAGGTTCCAAGATGCACATCTGAAATAATTAAAAAATCAATTTTTCGCTTGTTAGGTTTGTGCTCTTTTTTTGACATGAAGTATTTTAAAACTTTCTAAAAGTTATAAGTCATTGATAAAGAAATAACCCTTCCAAATTTTGTTCTCCAAATTAAATCATCAGTTTTTGAGTCATAACCGTCTTCATTCAAGCTATCGCCTGTAAAAATTAGATTACTTAAATTAGTAAATGTTGATGATTGTGGTACATCTTCTGTATAATTGTTTTGATAAAAAATTTGATCTTGTGCTAGTATATTCTGAATATTCAATTTTAATTCAATTTTATTTTTATACAATGATTTTGCCACTTGAAGGTCTAATAGTGTTCTAGGTTTTTCCCATATTGCAGGTTTAATTTCGCTTGAGGCAAATGCGATTCTACTTCCTACTCTATTTACATTTAAAGCCCCTGACCATCCATTATCTTTATTTAAATATTGTAGTCCCGCATTAAATACATAGGGCGATTGTCCTTGCATAGGTCTGGATTTTTCGGTATTTGAAGTGGTGTTGAAATTAGAAACATCCGCTAAAGATTTTATTATTGCAATGTTTGAATACAAAGTCAAATCATCCAATAAAGTAGATTTTTCTATAGTGAATATTGTACTAAGCAAAGTTCTAAATTCAAACTCTAAACCACTAGCAACGGCACTTTTTGCATTTCTGTAGGTGATGAATTTATTGTTAATTTCCTGCTTAATTTCAATTGGATCTGTAAAGTTTTTTCTAAAATAAGAAACCGAAAATAACTGCCCTTTTCCAGGATAGATTTCATAACGCAAGTCCAAATTTTTAACTTTAGCAATTTTTAAGGAATCGTTTCCTTGTGTAAAAAACTGATTGGTGAAATCATAAAATCCGAACGGGGCTAATTCTCTAAACTCTGGTCTATTTAAAGTTTTAGAATAACTTAAGCGTAAATTTTGTTTTTTATTAATTGAAAAAATAAGATTTGCTGAAGGTAAAAAATCGGTTTGATGGTTATTCAATGCCAGATTTTCTGTTTCTGTTTTTCTAGAATCTAATGTTTGTATATAATTTTCGATACGTGCTCCCCAAACCAATCTGAATTTTTTATATCTATTGTCTAGCATTGCATAACCAGCATAAAGCTTAGAGCCTGCTCTGTATGCATCTGTAACTTTAGAGGCATCAAATAAGGTAAATCCATTTAATCCTGGTGCTACTTGACCCATATTCTCTGGAGAAAAAATAGTTTCATTTGGTAAGGTCAATAGATCCTGATTAAAAACGCCGCCAAAATTTAATGTTTTATATTGTAATTGTCTTGCAAAGAAATCTCTATCTCTTTTTTGAACAAATGCGCCTATTTTAAATTCATTTATAAATTCCTCACCAATGGTAAACTTTTTAGAAATATCTATTTTTGCTCCTTCAATAGTTTCTTTATTTTCAGAAAAAAACATTCCTCCACCATAATCAGCACCACCACTACTCGTTGTAGCAATACTCGCAACTGGAATTTGCAAAGGATTAGAAGTGTCGATAGAATAAATGTTACGTCGCAAATTTGGAATTTCTCTGTTTATATTACTATAAAATCCTGACCAAGTAAGTTTTATTTTAGGTTTAGGAAAATAATGATCTCCATTAAATTGGCCAGAATAAATTTTATTGCTAGTAAACCATCTTACATCAGCAACTGTTTTTAAATTTGGATTGCCTGTGATATCTCTTATTCCGTTACGTTCTACTACTAAATCTGTTGAATTAATACTAAATATGTTTTTAAAAGAAATGTTGTGATTTTCATTAAACTTTAATGATAAATTAATCAACGAGCCCGTCAAAACTTGAACACTATAATTATCATCTTTAAATTTTGTTGTTGCTGGTTCTGCTGGCACATCATAATCATAACGATCTGTTTCATTGTAATTATTGGTTCTGTTGTGTGAAATAGAAACTAACAATCCTACTACTTTATCTCCAAATTCATAATGTTTACCTATAGAGTATTGAAAACTTGTATTTGGCAAAAAGGTTTTATCTTTAATTGCCCAGTCTGTTTTGTATCTTTGTGCTAATGCAACAATATCTTGATAAGGTGTGTCAGGTGAATCAAAATATTGTGTGTTTGGGATATAAGAAGGTAAAGCTCTTGTTCCATCATCAAACCCAAGCCAATCAGTAGCTCCACCATTGTAAGTTCTTTGATTTTTGAATGTAGTTATTGTGTTATATCCTGTTCCAACAGTGATAGACTGAAAATCTTTTTCGGGAACAGATTTGGTATTAATTTGAATTACTCCACCAGCAAAATCTCCAGGAAGATCAGGAGAAGCAGTTTTAGTAATTACCAAATTATCAATCATATTAGAAGGAAAAATATCAAAAGAAAAAGCTTTTCTATCAGGTTCAGAACTTGGAAGTGGTGCACCGTTTAAAAGCGCAGCATTGTAACGATCGTTCAACCCACGTACAATTACAAATCTATTATCTTGAATACTTGCTCCACTTATTCTTTTTAAAACATCCGAAGTGTTTTTATCTGGTGTTCTTTTAATTGTTTCTGCCGATATACCATCAGATACGTTAGCACTATTTTTTTGCATTGTTAATAGCGACTTAACCGACTCTACTTTTGCTTTGGTGTTTTTAATCACAACTTCATCCAACTGGTTATTTTTTTCTGGCAAGGAAATGGTTAAATTATATATCTCATCAGCTACAACAATAACTTCTGTAATTTCTTTTTCTTGAAAGGTTAATGCGGTAACTCTAACAATGTAAGTCCCCGGGTTTATTTTCGAAAAAATAAAACTTCCATTGGCATCGGTAACTCTTGATTTATTCAATTCTACAATTGTAACTGTTGCTCCAGGCAAAGGCATACCTGTTTTATCTTCAATGACAGCACCTTTAATTCCCGATGTTTGAGAATAGATTGAAGAAAAAGAAAATAAAGTAAAAAGGATTGAAAATAAGCGTAAATTTAATTTCATGACATATCTTGTTAAAAAAACAAAAATATGATCTGAAAGAAGGATTTTAGTTATTTAAAAATTAACTAATTGTTATACTATAAAAGTTTAAATGTATATTAATTGTTAATTTAAAAAAAGTTAAGTTAACTAACCGTTAAGAACTTAATTAAACAATGATTATAAAAACCAATGATGTGTTTTGATATTACTTTAGGGCTTTATAATCAAAACCGAAGGAATATCAGTTAGCCAAGAAACCTCATCTTCAATAAGTTTTTTCCAGGTTTCGAGACTAAAAACGATTAAATCTTGTTTTAGTAATAAAGGCTTATTAAGTTGATCAGGGTGAAAAACTTCTATGTTATTAGGATGATTTTGTTCTAAAATAGCTAAAGCATTTTCAACAATGAAGTTATTTTTAGTGTGTCCATTACCATCCAATAGGGTAACATGAGAATCATTGTTGTATATGAATTTTTGGGCATAATCAATCAGAAAAACATCGCCAACACTATAAACACCAATGAATACTTTATCAATTTGATGCAAATCTTTGTCAATAAATACACCAAGTGGCGTTTTGGTTTTAGAAATAATTAAACGCGTTCTGTCATCGAAAGGAGAATTTTCAAACAATCCTTCTTTCCCTTTAAATTTATCCAATAATCTATCCGGGTTGATAATTCTTGTGGTAAAACCAAGTACTTTTCCCAATAGAGTTCCTTCATAAATAGATTTTCCTAAACCAACCAATACTAAATCATATTTTCCTTGATGGGCAATGTCTGCAATATCGGTTTCCATATCATTAGTAGCTTTGAAGATGGTGGTGATAGGTTGCTCTAATTTTTTTGATTCCTTCATAATTGGCTCAAAGGTTTCCTTTTCATATTCTTCCAAATTATAGGAATGCATTTCATCACTTACCGTTAAATGCATGGCTGTTACATTTGAAGATTCGGGTTGTTTTTTGATAAGACTGTTAGCCAAACGCAATAGTGATTTCCCTTTTTGATTATTCCCAAACGAAATCAAAATATTAAAATCAGAACTCCTTTTTACCTCTGAAGGAATAATTACGTCTTTTGTTTTAAAAATAAAATTGATTAAATCTAATGCTGGACCAGTCATAAAAGTTGTAACCAAAGCCATAATAACCATCATGGTAAATACTTTTGGTGAGAGCACCCCAAGTTCGTATCCAATGTTCAGCACAACCAATTCCATCAGGCCACGTGTATTCATTAATGCGCCAATGGTCAAACTATCACGCCAATTTTGTCCAACAAATTTGGCGGCCAAAGCACTTCCAAAGAATTTCCCTGCAACGGCAACTAGAATAATAAACCCTGTGATTTTCCACAAATAAGGTTCGTTTATTAATCCTATTTCTGTTCGCAATCCTGTGAAAACAAAAAATAACGGTAATAATAAAATTAGGGAAACATCTTCTACTTTTTCAATAAAAACATTTCGGAATTTTGAGATGTCTGGCATAATTACACCTGTCATAAAAGCACCAAACAATGCGTGAATACCTATGATTTCAGTCAAATAAGATGAAACAATAAGAGTCAGAAAAAATATAGCAACAACCGATTTTTTGATGGTATCTTTTTTTGCATATAACTCCCCTATTCGCTTTAAAAATGGTTTCACAACAAAAAGCATCATTAGAACATAACCAACAGATAAGCCAATAACATAAAAAGAACTCACAAAACTCCCTGCTTTTACGATGGCAATAACTGCTGCCAATAAACACCAAGCTGTAATATCATCTGCTGCGGCACAAGTTATAACAATGGTTCCCAATCGGGTTTTGTGAATGCCTCGCTCTTGAACAATACGCGCCAAGACCGGAAATGCTGTGATACTCATAGCAATTCCCATAAATAAACTAAATGACAAAAATTCAACTCCTGCTGGTGCAAATTGATGATAGATGTAATAAGACAATGCAATACCTAAAGCAAAGGGAATGACAATACTGGCATGACTAATTACAACCGCTTCATTGGCTTTATTTTTTAGTACTTTCAGATCTAATTCCATACCTACAACAAACATAAAAAGTATTAACCCAATCTGACTCAATAATTGAAGATTCCCTAATGAATCCTGAGGAAACAAAGCCTCTTTCATATCCGGGAAATAAAGCCCAAAAAGCGATGGCCCTAGCACAATTCCGGCAATTATTTCACCTATAACGGAGGGCTGACCAATTTTTCTAAAAATCCAACCAAAAACTCTAGCTACAAGAACAATCGTAATGATTTGGAATAACAATAACGCTAATGGATGCTGTAAATTGTGAAATAATGAGGAAAGAAATTGAAACCATTGATTGTCTGTGGATGATGGTGAAACAATTTTTCTACCAACCTCTAGTAGTTTTCCTTGTTCAACAATTTTATACATCAAATAGGTAAATCCACCTGTAATGACAATATAGAATATAGAGTTTTTAATATTTCTCATCCAAAATAGTTGATACTTATGCATACAAAGATGCTAAAAAGCTATGTATTTTTTTGTTTTTTTTTATGCTATTTACAATTATTTAAACTTTGGTATTTAATATGTCATAAATTAACGAAATCTTTATGCAAATCAGTAGCTTCTTTTGCCGTTTTGATTACCTTTGCAACCCATTTAGGACTTATGAAAAAGTTGTTAGGTATTGGTTTTTGGGAATTTATCGCTCGGATAATCTTAAGAAATCGTATTGCTATTATAGTAGGTATTCTTGTCGCTACAGGAATGCTCATAACGCAATTCAAACACATACGGTTTACACAAACAGAAGCCAATTTAATTCCTGCTGACGACAAAGTAAATGTAGATTACGACAAATTCCTGAGTCATTTTGGTGAAGAAGGAAATCTAATTGTCATTGCTACTAAAGACAAAAAATTATTTACCCCGAAAGTTTATGGTGAATGGCGCAATTTGATGAATACGATCAAGTCGAATAAAGAAGTGAGTTTGGTCGTTTCCGTAGATAATCTGCAAAAAATTATCAAAAATGATTCGCTCGAAAAATTCGAATTAAAACCATTTGTGGATGAAAGTAAAATTCAGGACAAAGATTATCTGAAACAAATTCAAAAAGAATTATTCACCAAGTTGCCTTTTTATGAAGGTTTGTTATTCAACAAAAAAACGGGCGCAATCCGCTCTGCCATTTACTTAGACAAAAAAATTGTCAATACGAAAGCCCGAAAGGAATACGTTTTAAACAATTTAATTCCGGCGCTGAACAAATTTAAAAAAACAACCGGAATCGAATTACATACTTCGGGTATGCCATATATCAGAACGCTGAATGCCAAAACCATTGTCGACGAAATTGGCTTGTTTATTGGTGTCGCTTTGCTAATCACTTCGCTGATTTTCTTTTACTTTTTCCGTTCGTTCAGAGCAACAATGGCGTCACTTATTGTCGTGATTATAGGTGTAGTGTGGTCATTTGGAATTATTGGCGCATTGGGTTACGAGATTACAGTGTTAACTGCTTTAGTACCAACATTGGTTATCGTAATCGGAATCCCAAATTGTATTTTCTTTATCAATAAATACCATCAGGAATACCAAAAACATTCCAATAAAGCCAAAGCGTTACAGCGTGTAATTACCAAAACCGGTACGGCAACATTGATGACCAATATTACAACGGCAGTTGGTTTTGCAACGTTTATAATAACCAATAATGTATTGTTGAGAGAATTTGGCATAGTGACCACCATAAATATATTGGCTATCTATTTACTGAGTTTGCTTATTATTCCTGTCTTCTTTAGTTATATTCCATCACCAATTCAGAGACATCTCGGACATTTAGAACGCGAATCTTTAACTTCATTTTTGAGATGGATTGTAAACACTGTGAAATACAACCGTATCGGTGTTTATATTACCTCGGTTTGTTTACTTGTTTTTGGAATTGTAGGCATATACAAAATCAAGGTTTCGGGAAGTATCTTGGAAGACATGCCGAAAAAGACAGCGTTTTATGATGACATCCGTTTCTTCGAAAAGGAATTTGACGGAGTGCTACCTTTGGAAATCATGATTGATACCAAAAGAAAAAATGGTGCAATGAAGCTTTCCAATCTTAGAAAAATGGAAGAATTGGAACATACGATTACCGATATTCCTGAGCTTTCAAAACCAATGTCTGTAGTAAATATTGCCAAAAGTTTCAATCAGGCTTATTACAATGGAAACCCGGATTTTTTCACCTTGCCATCATCTCAGGAAGAAATATTCCTATTGCCGTATATCAAAAACTCACTTAAAAACGACAAAGACAATCAACTGAAAAGTTATATTACTGCAGATGGAAGTGTCGCAAGAATGACAACATTTATCAAAGACGAAAATGGCGAACGAATGGAAGCTATTGAAGCGCATATTAGAAATAAAGTGAATAAATTATTCCCTTATCCAAGATATGAAGTTATCATAACGGGGAAAGCATCGGTATTCCAAAAAGGAACTAACTATTTATTAGACAATTTACTGTCGTCATTATTGTTTGCATTTTTCCTAACCGGAGCTTTGGTTGCTATTATGTTCCGATCGTTCAAGATGGTTTTGGTTTCAATAATTCCAAATCTTCTGCCTTTATTAATGACCGCTGGATTGATGGGCTTTTTGGGCATTCCTTTAAAACCTTCAACGTTATTAGTTTTCGGAATTGCTTTCGGAATGTCGGTCGATGATACCTTACGCTTTTTAGCACAATACCGACTGGAATTATCGCGCAACGATTGGAAAATAAAAAAATCCGTTTTTGCCACGTTTGACGATGCCGGAATCAGCATGTTCTACACTTCAATTATCTTGTTCTTCGGATTCTCGGTATTCATGTTATCGAGTTTTGGTGGAACGGTTGCTTTAGGCGGATTAGTTGCACTAACCTTATTTTTCGGAATGTTGTCTAATTTGGTTTTGCTTCCGTCTTTGGTTCTGACCTTGAATAAAACTTTGGCGAATCAACAAGATTTACCAGAACCAACAATCGATATTTTGGAATTCACTGATGAGGAAATAGACGAACTGGAAAAGAACAATAAATAATTTATATTTGCGTTTAGATTATTACATCTACTATTTAAAATTTAATATCTGATATATAAATGAAACATACAAAAGTTAAAAACTTACTAAACAGTGAAACTACGATTTCAGAAGTAAATGCAAAAGGTTGGGTAAGAACTTTTAGAAACAATCAATTTATAGCACTGAACGATGGTTCGACAATAAATAATATTCAGTGTGTTGTTGATTTTGAAAACACACCTGAAGAAACATTGAAAAAAATTACAACTGGAGCAGCTGTTTCTGTAACAGGAGCTTTGGTAGAAAGCAAAGGTGCTGGACAGAAATACGAAATCCAAGTTTCTAAATTAGAAATTTTGGGTGATTCTGATGCAGAGAAATTCCCGATGCAACCAAAGAAACATTCATTGGAATTCTTGCGCGAGAATGCACACTTAAGAGTTCGCACTAATGCTTTCGGAGCCATTATGAGAGTGCGTTCAGTTTTGGCTCATGCCGTTCATACGTACTTTCAGGAAAAAGGATTTGTATATGTAAACACGCCTGTTATTACAGGTGCTGATGCTGAAGGTGCTGGAGAAATGTTTCAGGTAACTTCATTGCCATTAGACAATTTACCAAAAAACGAAGAAGGAAGCATCGATTACAAAAAAGATTTCTTTGGAAAACATACAAACTTAACCGTTTCTGGTCAGTTGGAAGGTGAAACATTCGCCATGGCATTGGGTCAAATTTATACTTTCGGACCTACTTTCCGTGCAGAAAATTCAAATACATCCCGTCACTTAGCAGAATTCTGGATGATTGAACCGGAAGTGGCTTTCAATGATTTGAATGATAATATGGATTTGGCAGAAGATTTTATCCAATACGTGATTAAATATACAATGGATAAATGTCAGGACGATTTAAAGTTTTTGGAAGGTCGTTTAGCTGAAGAAGAAAAACAAAAACCACAAGCTGAAAGAAGTGAAATGAGTTTATTAGATAAATTAAACTTCGTTTTGTCAACCAATTTCAAACGTGTTTCTTATACCGAAGCTATTGATATTTTAAGAGATTCTACTCCGAATAAAAAGAAGAAATTTAATTACATCATAAACGAATGGGGCGCCGACTTACAATCAGAACACGAAAGGTATTTAGTTGAAAAACATTTTAAATGTCCGGTGATTTTATTTGATTATCCGGCAAATATTAAAGCATTTTATATGCGTTTGAACGACAATACCGAACCTGGTAAAGAAACCGTTCGCGCCATGGATATTCTTTTCCCCGGAATTGGAGAAATCGTTGGAGGTTCGCAAAGAGAAGAACGTTACGATGTTCTGGTTGAAAAAATGAAAGCATTAGGAATTGACGAAGAAGAACTATGGTGGTATTTAGATACCCGAAGATTTGGTTCGGCTGTGCATTCAGGTTTCGGATTAGGTTTTGAAAGATTAGTATTGTTTGTAACCGGAATGACCAACATTCGCGATGTAATTCCTTTTCCAAGAACGCCACAAAACGCAGAATTTTAATAACTGTTATCTGTTCTCCGTTATCTGTTAAAATAATTCAGACATCAGTCATCAGACATCAGACAACAAAACAAAAATGTTAAAGCAGTTCTTAAATCTAAAATTATCACAAAAACTATCGCCTCAGCAAATTCAGCTGATGAAGTTGATACAATTGCCCACGCAGGCATTTGAGCAACGATTAAAAGAGGAAATGGTAGAAAATCCAGCTTTGGAAAGTGGTAAAGAAGAAGAAGAATTGTACGAGAAAGATGAGTTCGACAACAATGAGGACTATGATGATTTAGAAGGAAGCGAAAACATCGAAACGGACGAAATTAACATTGACGAATATTTAAGCAATGACGAAACCCCTGATTATAAGCTTCAGACTAATAATTATAGTGACGATGATGATGATCGGGAAATACCATTTGCTGCACCAACAAGCTTTCATCAAGATTTAATCAATCAATTAAATACTTTTATATTAACAGATGATCAGCGCGATATTGCTGAATTTTTGGTTGGAAGTATTGATGATGATGGATATTTACGCCGAAACGTTCAAGATATTGTAGACGATATGGCGTTTACTCAAAGTATATATACGGATGAAAAAACCGTTGAAAAAATTCTGTATATCATTCATGATTTAGAGCCTTCCGGTGTTGGTGCGCGAAATTTGCACGAATGTTTATTACTGCAACTCCGACACAAAACGCCAACAGAATATGTTGAATTGGCAATCAATATAATAGAAAATAATTTTGATGCATTTACCAAAAAGCATTATGAGAAACTCCAGGCAACGTTAGAAATTTCGAAAGAGCAACTAAAAAAAGCGATTGAAGAAATTGAAAAATTAAACCCAAAGCCAGGAGGTTCTTATGACAGCAGTAATCGCTCGGTAGAACAAATTGTCCCTGATTTTGCCATTCGAATTATTGATGGCGAATTAGAACTTACTTTAAACGGCAGAAATGCCCCGACTTTACATGTTTCCAAAGATTATCAAGAAATGTTGCAAACCTATAAAGTTTCCAAAGACAAATCGCACTCGCAAAAAGATGCTGTCCAATTTATTAAGCAAAAACTAGATTCTGCCAAATGGTTTATAGATGCTATTCGCCAACGTCAGGAAACGCTTTTTGTCACAATGAATGCCATTATGCATTTTCAGCAGGAATATTTCCTAGATGGCGAAGAAACCAAATTGAAACCAATGATTTTGAAAGATATCGCGGATATGGTAGGGCTTGATATTTCTACGGTTTCGCGTGTGGCCAATAGTAAATATGTCGATACGCCTTATGGCACCAAACTGATAAAAGAATATTTTTCGGAATCAATGAAAAACGATCAAGGAGAAGATGTCTCTACTTTGGAAATCAAAAATATTCTGAAAAGTATTATTGAGGATGAAGACAAACACAAGCCATTACCTGATGATCAGTTAGCCGAAATCCTAAAAGAAAAAGGTTATCCAATTGCCCGAAGAACCATTGCCAAGTACAGGGATTTATTAGATATTCCCGTGGCAAGAATGAGAAAGAAGATTTAGATTAAGGATTTGGGACACGAGCGCAAAGCGCTACTGTATGGAGCGAAGCGGAATAAATTAGGATTTAGGAATTCTATACGAATCATTATATTTGTTTTCAACAATAAAAATAATTTGAAAAAAATACTTCCTTTTTTTTCGTATCTCTTCCATCCTATTTTCATTCCGTTATTAGGGGCGATTTTTTATGTTTTGCTTGAAGAAAAATATTTCAATTTGCCTCAATATATAATTCTTTTTCTACAAATAATCATTATTACTTTCCTTTTACCAATTGCATTTTTTTATCTACTTAGAACTTTTGGTAAAATTGAGACCATGATGCTTTCGAATATTTCGCAACGTAAAATACCCTTGCTATTACAAATTATGCTGTTTGCTGTTTTGATAGAAAAAAGCATTACAATTGACCGGTTTCAAAACTTATATTTCTTTTTTGTTGGTGGTTTACTAAGTACCATTTTCGCGTTTCTATTGTTATATGCCAAATTCAAAGCAAGCATTCATATGATCGGGATTAGTTCACTAACTGTGTTTATAATTGGATTAAGCATTCATAATCAAATCAACACTATTAATACCGTTACTTTTTTTGTGATGATGAATGGACTTGTTGCATCTTCACGTATAGTTATGAAGGCTCATTCGAATAAAGAATTGTTAGTTGGTTTTTTAAGTGGTGTAATTCCACAAAGTGCTTTGCTTTACTTTTGGCTATAGAATGTAAAACATCAAACCAAAATTGGTTGTGTGCATCTCAATAGATTGATTGGCAATTTTAGCTGAAGATTTAAACAAAGGATTCAAACCATAATAGGCATAAAAATTCCATGTATTCCATCCAACACTTAGATAAACTCCATATTGAAATTGATTTAAATCCTTATTGTTAGATAGGTTAACTGTTCCGCTTGAGGTAACTGACTTGTATTGATCATAAAAAAGATAGCTCAATTTTAGACCAGAATAAACACGCCAAAAAATATGACTTTCAGGAGTTGAGTTTCGCCATCTTAATTCTATTGGCAAATCAACATAATGAAAAGATAATTTATTTATAGTATATGTAATGTCAGCATTCAAAACCTGATAAGTGTTGGTGCCATTTGATTCTTTAATTCCTAAATTTTGATTATAAATAGCCAACGTATATCCCAAACCTGCCGCTATAGAAACGGTACGTTTTTCATTAACAGGCATATCTCTTAAAAACCCAAATGCAATTCCAGGTGAAAGTTTGTTTTGAGCAATTCCTTCAATTCGCTTTTGAAGAGCGTTGTAGGTAATGTTTAAATAAAATTGGTCTTCTCGATATAAAGAATCAATAGCATCAAAATCAATCTCATCCTTAACCGCTTTCTTGACCTCAATTTCTTGAGCAAAAATACTAAGCGTAGCAAAAAATGTTATGATGAGAAGACTGATTCGCATGGAAGTAATATTACTAAAGCGAAAGTACATCATTTC
>CANJWG010000025.1 GCA_947478365.1 Flavobacteriaceae bacterium
CATCACATTGCTGCATGTTGTTTAATGGGGTTACTACACTTGAAAACGTGTCAACAATAAGAGAGAAACCTAATATTTGAAAAGTTTGATTAGCAATATTCTCCAATCGGGCAAATACTGCTTGTGAAGTTGTAGTACAATATGGAGACGTTAAAGGATTATCATTGTTAACAGCATTAGATTCAGAGTTGTAATAGGAAATAGAATAATCTACTGGATTTAATGTATTAATAATGAATGTAGTATTCGAAGAGATATCAAAACAAGCTGAACCGTTAGCATTAACACATTGTCTTAAATCAACCGGTTGCCCAGCTTGAGGCACACAAGACGTGGTAGTAAAAGTGGTTTGAACCCATGTACTCAAGTTTGCCGAATTACAAAATGTTCTAACATAAACATCATATTGAGTACTACAATTCAAACCAGTAATTACATATGGGCTTACTTGAGCGTAATAAGCTTGACTTGTATTTGTTGGTGCAGGACTACCTGCAGGTGCAATATAAATTGAAGATTGCGTGATTGAATCTGAATTAGTCCAAGCTATGGTTGCCGAAGTTTCAGTTATATTGACATTTGTTAAATTTATGGGTGGTGAACAACTCGAACCCCCGCAATCTTGTACAATTAATAATATAGATCCAGTATTGTGACATTGCGTTGTGATATGCTCTACTCTAACCCATATAGTGGTTGAACTAGTCACATAGTTGGTGACTGGTATAATAGGTGACATTCCTACTTCTGAATCTACTTGGCTGGTATAATAGGTAACAATATAATTATTAGCTGCACCTATTTGTTGGGCCAAGACAGCAGGCGTTTGTTGAGTTAAATCTACTCCTGTCATTCCATCATTTGGATTACTATCATTATCACAAAGAGTGTAAGATATATTTTGAACAATAGGTATTGGATTTACATTCAAATTATAAGGCCTAATGGTAAATTCTCCCGAAGCAACAGTTACTATTCTAGCGAAAATAGTTTGAGTAGTTGGATTTATATTAAAATAAGGACTAGGCAATGCATTTGTCCCAGTCTGTGCCTCAGTTTGGGTCTCGTGATGCGTAATCACATAACTTTGAGAATTCAAATTAGCTAAAATTTCAAATGAAACTTCATCTAAATAAAAAGAAGCAAATCCATCATTGTTATCATCACAAACATTATTGTATTGCGCTGGTTGATTGAAGTTTTGAGCAATTAAAATAGAAGTTGAAAAAAATAAAGTAATAATGAGTAGTAACTTTTTCATTTTAAAAATTGGTTCGGTTAATTGAAAGTTTACAAATATAGTTTTATATATCAAAAATGCAACGAGATATATTAATTTTCAGTTAATTACAGTTAGCATAAAACCAATATAAAGCAAAAAAGCCATCCTTAGATTCTGAAATAAATTCAGAATAAATGGAAAGCTTTTCATCGGTCTAACTACTAAACCGCGCTACGAGTTACAAAGTCGTAGCAAACAACACAACTAATTTTGAATGACTCACCTAATTTTGTGAATACATTTCATTTGCTTTTGGGTTATCCAAAAACGCAATCATTTTGATTGCTTTTTTGGGCAAAAAAGCACTTTGTTCCCAAAGTGCTTTCCCCAATTTCGCGGTCTGGACGGGACTCGAACCCGCGACCCCATGCGTGACAGGCATGTATTCTAACCAACTGAACTACCAAACCTCTGCGTTATTGCGGTTGCAAATATACAATCGTTTTTCATATCTGCAACTATTTTTTTGAAAAATAAAATGTGTAAAACCAATTCTAACCAAACTGCTGCTTTTCAACCAAGTAGGTAGTCAAAATCTTCTCAAAACTATCAGATACAGCCACGGGCACATACTTAATTCTATTTTGAGCACAAGTCATGGCTAAAGTATTGAAGAATTCGTTAACTTTTTCTTCATAGGCATCTTTGACGGTATCAGCAAAAATATTTATTTCTTCCCCAGTTTCTAAATCGATAAACTTTCGCGGAGCGTTATCAAAATTGAAATTGATTTCTGTTTTTTTATCAATAACATGAAAAACGACTACTTTATGTTTGTTGTGTTTCAAATGTTGTAATGCATTAAAAAGCGCTTCATTATTAACTGTTTGAAACATATCCGTAAATAAAATAATCATAGAACGCCTGTGAATTTTTTCAGCAATTTGATGTAAAAATGTAACGGTATCGGTGCTTTTTGAAACCTTAGGTTTTTCTAGAAGTTCTTCCAGTTTATTCAAAATCATTCGATGATGACGTTCACTGCCTTTTTCCGGTGCATAATATTCAAAAGTATCCGAATAGACACTTAACCCAACGGCGTCGCGTTGTTTTTTTAGTAAACTCATCAAAACAGCCGAAGCTAAAACCGAAAAGCCAATTTTGTTGTGATAAAAAGCATCATCATTTTTTAGCTTTGGATAGTGCATCGAAGATGAATTGTCAATAATCAGATGGCAACGAAGATTAGTTTCTTCTTCATATTTTTTGGTATATAACCTATCTGTTTTGGCAAATAATTTCCAATCTATGTGTTTGGTGCTTTCACCGGAGTTATAGACTTTATGTTCCGCAAATTCGGCAGAAAAACCATGAAACGGACTTTTGTGCATTCCTGAAATAAATCCTTCTACAACTTGGTTGGCGAACAATTCAAGGTGCTTGAACCCGGAAACAAGTTCTTTTTGTTCTTCAATCTTCATAGTTCAAATATAGGGATTTGAAAATTTGAAATTTGAAAATTTAAAAATATTTATCCTAAAAACTACAAAGCGTGAATTTTAGCCCCGATGGGAGCTAGCTACCGCGTAGCGTGGACAGCGGGTAGAAATTTCCTAACCAAAGAAAATGTGTTGCTCCCATAAAAAAAGCCCAACTTTCGTTGAGCTATTATTTATTTAAGATAAGATTTCTCGTTACTTCGAAATGACAAATCGATATTACAACAAAGCATCAATAGCATCCGTGTATGTTTTCTTTGGGGCAACTCCAACTTGACGTCCGACTACTTCTCCGTTTTGAAAAACTAAAACTGTTGGAATATTACGAACTCCATATTTTGCGGCAAATTCTTGATTGGCATCAACATCTACTTTTCCAACTGTTGCTTTTCCTTCATATTCAGTTGCGATTTCGTCTATTACCGGCCCAACCATTCTACATGGTCCACACCAAGCTGCCCAAAAATCAACCACTACCGGTTTACTTGATTTTAGTACTACTTCATCAAAAGTAGCATCTGTTATTGCTAAAGCCATATTCTATGTTTTTAAATTATTGTATTTATTTTATAACAAAATTAGACATTTTATTTCGGTTTGATACTGTAAAAAATCAGTTTTGGCTATTAATTCATTGTCAGAACTGATACTTAGTTTAGACTAAATTTAATTTTCATCTTCTCCAATTCAAATAACAATTCGTTAGAAATTTTGATTTTTAGTTTCCTACTTGGCAATGAAACTTTGGTCATGATTTTAATTTCTTCTTCAATAACCGGAATTTCAATCTCAATTTCATCCAGATTTTCCGGTTCAAAATTTTCATCATCAACCGCGACAATTTTTGGAACGAGTTCGGAAATTATTTTTGTTTTATCAAATTCAACGATTTCAAAAGTTACCGTATTATCTCCTTTATTTGACTGAAAAACAGCATTTAATTGCTCAATAGCATTTTTGTGCAATTCATTAACATCCATTTGAATATTCAGCTTTTTAGCAAACTGGGGCAACACATCCTGCAATTGTTTTACATCAACAAATTGTATTCTTGGGTCTGATTTTTTTCCGGTTTCTCGATTAACCCAACCTTCTTTTATGGTTATTTTAAAATAAACAAATTGGTTGTTAACTAAAAAATGTCGGTACTTTAAATAATCTTCGTCAAAAATCCGGAAATCGTGGCTTTCATCATAACCTTCTAAAGTAAACATCGCCCAGTCTTTCCCGTTTTTTGCCGTTCTGTATTGAACATTTGTCACAATTCCGGCAAAAGTTAGTGTCTTTCCAATATAATTTCCGAGATTTTTTAAATTCTCTAGTTTACTGTTACAGAAATATTTCATTTCAAAACGGTAATCATCCAAAGGATGGCCCGAAATATAAATTCCAACTACTTCTTTTTCTTTGGCTAATTTTTCCATAGTACTCCATTCTTCGCATGGCGGAACAATAGGTTCGGCAATTTGAACATCGCTGCTCTCGCCAAACAAACTTACCTGTGATGAATTTTCATTTTCCTGAAATTTAGAACCATAGCGAATCGCTTTTTCAAGAAATGTAATTCCTTCCCCTTCAATATGGAAATATTGTGCGCGATGTGTGTTTTGAAAACAATCAAATCCACCTGCAAGCGCCAGACTTTCAAATGCTTTTTTATTGGCCGCACGCAAATCTATTTTCTTAGCTAAATCGAATATTGATTTGTATTTTTCGTCTTTTCTGTTTTGTACAATAGTATCTACAGCATTTGCTCCAACACCTTTAACGGCTCCCATTCCAAAACGAACAGCATAGTTATCATTTACCGTAAATTTATAAAAAGACTCATTGACATCCGGGCCAAGAACCTGCAATCCCATACGTTTGCATTCTTCCATAAAGAATGAAATTTGCTTAATGTCACTCATGTTATTAGATAAAACTGCCGCCATGTATTCTGCTGGATAATTGGCTTTTAAATAGGCTGTTTGATACGCAATCCAGGCATAGCAAGTTGAGTGCGATTTGTTAAAAGCATATTCAGCAAAAGCTTCCCAGTCTTTCCATATTTTTTCTAATTTTTCAGCGGAATGGCCCTTGGCTTCTGCTTGTGAAATGAATTTCGGTTTCATTTTATCCAAAACATCTTTCTGCTTTTTCCCCATTGCTTTACGCAAAACATCCGCATCCCCTTTAGAGAAATCGGCTAACTTTTGCGACAAAAGCATTACTTGCTCTTGGTAAACCGTAATCCCATAGGTTTCTTTAAGCAATTCTTCACAAGCTTCAATATCATAAGTGATCTCTTCTTCACCATTTTTTCGCTTAATAAAACTAGGTATATAAGCAATTGGTCCAGGACGATATAACGCATTCATAGCAATCAAATCTCCAAAAACCGTTGGCTTCAATTCTTTCAAATATTTCTGCATTCCGGCACTTTCATACTGAAATATTCCAACCGTTTCACCACGTTGAAAAAGTTCAAAAGTCTTTATATCATCTATTGGAAATTCATCCGGATTTAAATCTTTACCTGTTCTGTATTTTACTAGTTTTACAGTATCTTTTATCAAAGTAAGGGTTTTCAATCCCAAGAAATCCATCTTTAATAATCCGGCGCTTTCAACTACTGAGTTATCAAATTGGGTAACATATAAATCAGAATCTTTGGCAGTCGCCACAGGCACAAAATTAGTAATATCACTTGGCGTTATGATAACACCACAAGCGTGGATTCCGGTATTTCTTAAATTTCCTTCCAGAAATTTTGCCTGATTTATAGTATCTGCACATAAATCACCTTCTTTGGAAAGTGAAACTAATTCTTTCACTCTGTCGAATTCTTCGGGGCGTAATGCTTTTTTTATGGTGGCTTCGTCTTCTGATAAAAGCCGAGCTAAATTCCATTTTGAAGGCATTAACCCCGGAATTAATTTAGCCACTTTATCAGCTTCAAAAAGTGGCAAATCCATAACTCTTGCCGTGTCACGAATACTCGATTTGGTCGCCATTGTTCCGTAAGTAATGATTTGCGCTACTTGTTTGGAACCATATTTTTGAATTACATAATCCATTACTTTGCTTCTTCCTTCGTCATCAAAATCGATATCAATATCGGGAAGTGAAACCCTGTCCGGATTGAGGAAACGCTCAAAAAGCAAATTGTATAGTAAAGGATCGATATTGGTAATTCCAAGACAATAAGCTACTACAGAACCTGCAGCAGAACCACGTCCCGGGCCCACAGAAACATCCATCCTTCTCGCTTCAGCAATGAAATCCTGAACAATTAAAAAGTAACCAGGATAACCGGAATTTTCTATTGTCAGTAATTCAAAATCGATACGTTCTTTGATTTGCTTCGTCCGTTCGCTATCGTTCGGGTCATTTGTAATTTCAGGATATCTTCTTTTCGCACCTTCATAAGTTAAATGATGCAAGTAGTTATTTTCACCACGTTTACCTTTATCAGTTTCATCTTCGGCAACTAAAAACTCGGAAGGAATCTCAAATTTTGGGAGTAAAACTTCACGGGATAAATCGTAGATTTCAATTTTATTAACGATTTCTTCAGTATTATTAATCGCTTCTGGCAAATCATGAAAGAGCTTTTTCATGTCTTCTGCAGACTTAAAATAATATTCCTGATTATTCATTCCATAACGATAACCACGTCCGCGTCCAATTGGTGTTGATTGTTTTTCTCCATCGCGAACACACAATAAAATATCATGTGCATTTGCATCTTCTTTATCGATATAGAAAACGTTATTTGTGGCAACTGTTTTTATTTGGTGCTTTTTTGATAATGAAATCAATGAGGTATTTACCCTGTTTTCATCTTCCTGATTGTGTCGCATTAATTCTAAATAGAAATCATCCCCAAATTCCTTTTTCCACCAAAGCAAGGCTTCTTCCGCTTGGTTTTCACCAATATTTAAAATTTTACTCGGAATTTCGCCGTATAAATTTCCGGACAACACAATGATATCTTCTTTGTATTGCTGAATGGCTTTTCTATCGATTCTTGGCACATAATAAAATCCTTGGGTATAAGCAATGGAAGATAATTTTGCCAAATTGTGATACCCTTTTTTGGTTTTGGCCAAGAAAACAATTTGATAACCGTTGTCTTTTCGGGACTTATCTTTTAAATCATCACAAACGTAAAACTCGCAACCAACAATAGGTTTGATTATAATTTCTGTTGGCGATTCCCCTTTTTCTTTAGCTTGTATGTTTTTGGCTTCCGCCGTTTTATTATGATATAAAATATCGCGAACAAAATGAAAGGCGCCCATCAAATTGGCATAGTCCGTCATGGCAACTGCCGGCATTTTATTGGCAACAGCCGCTTTCACCAAATCGGCAACGCTAATCGTAGATTGTAATACAGAAAATTGTGTGTGATTATGCAAATGAACAAAGTCAACAGCTGTCAGAGTGTGATGAACTTGTTTTTCTTCTTGAGTGGGTGTTACAACTCCCTCTTTCTTTTTAAATTGTTTCAGAATTTCTTCTGAAGCTTCTTTCAAATTGACATGCTTTAACCCAATGAGTTGAATTTCCTGTGGGTTTTTTTCTTTGAATTTTTCAAAATAATCGTTAGGAACGTCTAATTCTTCTTTAGTAAAAACTTGTCTGTTAATTAACTCTAAAAAACAGCGCGTTGTTGCTTCAACATCGGCAGTGGCATTGTGGGCTTCAGAAAATGGAACTCCAAAAAGATATTGATGCAACTCGGTTAGGGTGGGTAATTTAAATCTTCCGCCACGACCACCTGGTAATTTTAGAAGTGAGGCAGTAACTTCGGTACAAGTGTCTAAAACCGGCATAGAACTCATAGGAGATGGAATTCCCATTCTATAAAATTCACAACCCATAATATTGACATCAAAGCCAACATTTTGTCCAACAATAAATTTTGATTTTGATAAAGTGATATTGAATTTTTCTAAAACTTCTTTTAGTTCTATTCCTTGCGCTTCTGCTAATTCGGTAGAAATTCCATGAATCCGTTCGGCGTCAAATGGAATATTAAATCCTTGTGGTTTAACTAAATAATCCTGATGTTCGATAAGATTTCCGAAATCATCGTGCAACTGCCAGGCAATCTGAATGCATCTAGGCCAATTATTAGTATCTGTAATTGGCGCCGACCAATTTCTTGGCAAACCAGTTGTTTCGGTATCAAAAATTAAATACATGCAAGCAAGGGTTTAGGCAAAAGGCATTAGCCAAAAGCTATTGTTATGATAAAAACAAAAATACATTTTAGCCTTCAGAAAACGAATTTTAGTTATCAACAAAAAATTAAAAAGCCACCTCAATTGAGATGGCTTAAGTATTTATTTTAGAGTATAAACTAGTATCTTCCTCTGTCTCCTCCACCGCGAGAATTTCCACCACCACTATAACCACCACCTGAACGGTTGTTATTAAATGATTTTCTCTCTCCTTCTGGTTTTGGTTCCGATTTGTTAACTACAATCGTACGTCCTTCTACTGTTGCTCCGTTTAATTCGTCGATAGCTTTTTGAGCTTCATCATCATTAGACATTTCAACAAAACCAAATCCTTTACTTCTTCCAGTAAATTTATCAGTAATAATTTTAACAGAGTCAACTGTTCCATAAGCCTCAAAAGACTCTCTTAAATCTGCTTCGTCAATACTGAACGGAAGACTTCCAACAAAAATATTCATATTATTTATTTAAAAATTCGATTACAAATGTAGTTTAAAAAAATCGCAAACCGTTATTAATTTGGACTTTATTATTTAATTAACAAAAAAGGGAATGCATCCATTAAGCTGAAGCTTGAAACAAATTTAAGAATACCTTAAGCCCACATGGCTTTGTCCTCTTGATATAAAAGGTTTGAGTTATTTTGTTTTCAGAATTATATTGATGGATAGATGGGTATTTTATAGAACTCTCCATATTGAAAATTCAAAATTGGTCCACCAAAAGGGCTTCCATTTGAATTGGCCGCATTAAATTTAAATTTACCTGAAATCGTGAAATTCACGTTGTCATATTCTGTAATTTTAATTTCACCATTACTATTTTGAACATTTGAAATTCTGATTTTGCAATTAACATTTCCGCCGGCAACAGTAATTAAATCACCTGCCAAATAGCCACTACCACGAGACGAAACCGTTACGCTGATAACAACTCCTGAAGTATTGGCAACAACATTAACTGTTAATCCGCTTCCTGTTCCTCCGGTAGTAGCAATGGAAGTTCCGCTACTATATCCCGTCCCTCCATCTACCAAAGTTACACTTGCTGTTGGACCTGGAACTGCAATAGTAGCATACTCCAACAAAATGTCTTGAAAGTTAGAAGAATAAGTAGCTGAATTATTGATATTAGTAGTACCTAAAACATAGGTGCCGACATTGGCACTACTAGTGTTTAAAGTAATTATTTCATAAGCGGTAAGCGCTTCAATTCTTAGTTTACCTGTTACATCAACATATGCTCTTGCGTCATTGGCTCTCCAAAAAACATCATCTTTCAAACCTTGAAAACCAGGATTATTAAATTTAACATCATCTTGACAAGAAGAAAAAGCAACAGCAATAATAAATAGGAACAAAAATCTTTTCATTTTTAAATGTATTTCTCCACAAAAATAACTTTTTAAAGTAAAAACGCTAACTAAATTTTAAAAAAATATTGTTAAAATAAGAGTCTAAAGCTAATTAATCTTTAAAAAGATGCCATTCGATTAGTTTGTTTTTAAAAAAAAGTTATCTTTGCACCCTTAAAAATAACGAGGTCGTGTACCTCAAATTAATCAAAAAGATTATGTCAGTAAAAATTAGATTACAAAGACACGGTAAAAAACAAAAACCTTTTTACTGGATCGTAGCAGCAGATGCTAGATCAAAAAGAGATGGTAGATACCTTGAAAAATTAGGGACTTACAATCCAAACACCAATCCTGCCACTATTGATTTAAACCTTGACCAAGCGGTACAATGGTTACACAATGGAGCACAACCAACAGATACTGCAAGAGCTATCCTTTCTTACAAAGGCGCTTTAATGAAACATCACCTTGATGGCGGCGTTCGTAAAGGAGCTTTAACGCAAGAGCAAGCTGACGCAAAATTGGCTAAATGGTTAGAAGAAAAAGCTGGAAAAGTTGACATTAAAAAAGAAGGTTTATCAAAAGCGCAAGAAGCTGCTAAAGCGAAAGCTCTTAAAGCTGAAAAAGCGGCTAATGAAAAACGTGCTGCTGCCGCAGTTGAAGCTGCAAAAGTAGAAGAAGTTGCTGAAGAGGTTGCTGTTGAAGAAGTTGAAGCTCCTGAAGCTGTAACTGAAGTTGCCGTTGAAGACACGAGCGCAAGCGAACTGGCGGAGCAAACTGCTGCTGAAGTAGCTACAGAAGAAGTTGTTGCTGAAGAAGCTCCTGCTACAGAAGAAGTTGTTGCTGAAGAAGTTGCTGAAGTTGCAGCTGAAGAAGCTCTAGAAACTCCTGCTGCTGAAGAAACGACTGAAGAGACTGAAGCATAATACTTCAAGCAATTATGCGTAAAGAAGATTGTTTCTATTTAGGTAAAATTGCTAAAAAATTTAGTTTCAAAGGGGAAGTACTTATCTATTTAGACACAGACGAACCCGAGTTATATGAAAATATGGAATCAGTATTTGTTGAATTCAACAAAAATCTGGTTCCATTTTTTATTGAAAACAGCTCGTTGCACAAAAATGATTTTCTGCGCGTGCAATTTGAAGATGTCGATTCCGAAGAAGAAGCCGACAGCATTCTTAATTGTGATGTTTATCTTCCGCTTAGCATGTTGCCAAAACTTGAAGGCAACAAATTTTATTTTCACGAAGTAATTGGATTTGAAATCGAAGATAAGCGCTTAGGTGTTTTTGGAAAAATTGTTTCCATAAATGACACAACTGCTCAACCTTTGTTTGAAGTTCTGAATGGCGAAGTCGAAATGCTGATTCCGATGATTGACCAATTTTTGATAAAAATTGACCGTGAAAATAAAAAGGTAATCATGGATTTGCCTGAGGGTTTGGTGGAAATGTATCTTTAGATACGCTACGCTAGAGATTTTTAGACATGCTGCGCTTTTAGAAACGCCTTCGGCTTTAGAAAGAATCTAATAATCTAATAATCTAAGAAGTCTAAATTGTCTATATTCCAGTTTAAAAAATTCTCTGTAAACCAAGATCGATGTGCGATGAAAGTCGGAACGGACGGCGTTTTACTTGGTGCATGGTGCCCAATTGATAATAATCCTTTTTCGGTATTAGACATTGGTGCAGGAACCGGAATTTTATCTTTAATGTTAGCCCAAAGAAGTAATGTGACACAAATTGACGCGATTGAAATTGACGAAGATGCTTACGAGCAATGTGTAGAGAATTTCGAAAGTTCTCCTTGGGGCGACAGATTGTTTTGTTTTCATGCCGGTTTAGATGAATTTATAGATGAACCCGAAGACCAATATGACATCATTATTTCTAATCCTCCTTTTTATTCTGAAGATTATAAAACAGGAAGCGAACAACGCAATTTAGCTCGTTTTCAAGAAGCGATGCCTTTTGAAGATTTGATAGAATCTGCTGATTTATTACTATCTGAAAACGGAATTTTTTCCGTAATTATTCCATTTACCGAAGAAGAAAAATTTATTAATTTGTGTGCTGAAGTCGAGTTATATCCTATAAAAGTTACTCGAGTAAAAGGAACGCCTACAACTGAAATAAAAAGAAGTTTATTGGCTTTCAAACGCTACGAACTATCTGTTTTAACTGCCGATGAGTTAATCATTGAAACTGCGCGTCATCAATACACTGAAGATTATATAGCATTAACTAAAGACTTTTATTTAAAAATGTAATTGAAATTTATAACATTTGTTCAACGACATTTTAATTAAGATTATGTAGCTTTGCAAACGTTTTCGTAAACCAAAATATACCATATGAAACCAGATTTATTTCAAGCTCCCGATTATTATTTGTTAGATGATTTACTAACAGAGGAACATAAATTAGTTCGTGATTCCGCTCGTGCGTGGGTAAAACGCGAAGTTTCTCCAATCATTGAAGACTATGCTCAACGTGCTGAATTTCCAAAACAAATTATAAAAGGGTTAGGAGAAATAGGTGGTTTTGGACCTTATATTCCGGAAGAATATGGAGGTGCCGGTTTGGACCAAATATCCTATGGTTTAATCATGCAAGAAATTGAAAGAGGGGATTCTGGTGTTCGTTCTACATCTTCGGTACAATCATCTTTGGTAATGTATCCTATTTGGAAATTTGGAACTGAAGAACAACGTCGCAACTATTTGCCAAAATTAGCCACAGGAGAATTCATGGGTTGCTTCGGTTTGACGGAACCTGATCATGGTTCCAATCCAAGTGGCATGACAACCAACTTTAAAGATATGGGTGACCATTATTTATTGAATGGCGCTAAAATGTGGATTTCGAATGCCCCATTTGCTGATGTTGCTGTGGTTTGGGCAAAAAATGAAGAAGGAAGAATTCACGGATTAATCGTAGAACGTGGCATGGAAGGATTTACAACACCTGAAACGCACAATAAATGGTCACTTCGTGCTTCAGCTACAGGAGAATTGATTTTTGATAATGTAAAAATACCAAAAGAAAACCTGATGCCAGGAAAATCTGGATTAGGTGCTCCAATGCAATGTTTGGATTCGGCGCGATATGGTATAGCTTGGGGCGCTATTGGTGCTGCTATGGATTGTTATGATACCGCTTTGCGTTATGCCAAAGAAAGAATTCAGTTTGACAAACCAATTGCTGGAACCCAATTACAACAAAAGAAATTAGCTGAAATGATTACCGAAATCACTAAAGCTCAATTATTGACTTGGAGATTAGGTGTTTTGAGAAACGAAGGTAAAGCTACGACAGCGCAAATTTCAATGGCAAAAAGAAACAACGTTGATATGGCAATTCATATTGCACGTGAAGCAAGACAAATCCTAGGCGGAATGGGAATTACTGGAGAATATTCTATCATGCGTCACAGTATGAATTTGGAATCTGTAATTACTTATGAAGGAACCCATGATATTCACTTGTTAATCACTGGAGCTGACATTACAGGCATTCCTGCTTTTAAATAAGATTAAACAATAGATAAAATTGATACAAAATGCTTCTGCGTAAAGGGAAGCATTTTTATTTTTGCATAGTTTATTAAAAAATTATTGTTTTGCTATTCATAAATATATAAAACGCTATGAACTTTTCAACTATTAATCAAAAAATTCAACCGCAAAAAGACACTCTACTGCAACATTCGCTTTACGAAAAAGTGAAAACTTTGGATGATTTGCATAAATTTTTAGAATGTCATGTATATGCTGTTTGGGATTTTATGTCACTTTTAAAAGCCCTGCAAAATAAATTAACTTGTACCATTACACCTTGGTTCGCTACCGAAAATCCCCAAACTCGTTATTTAATTAACGAAATAGTATTAGCAGAAGAAAGTGATTTAACTTTAGATGGAAGAAGATTAAGCCATTTTGAAATGTATATGGAAGCTATGCAAAGTTGTGGCGCAAAAACTAAAGAGTTAAATAAATTTTTACACCATGTTATTGAAACTAAAAACGTATTTATATCAATAAATCAAAGTGATTTACATCCAAATATAAAAGCCTTTTTAGATTTTACTTTCCGTGTTATAGAAGAAGGGAAAGTTCACAAAATTGCTGCCGCTTTTACCTTTGGCAGAGAAGATTTAATTCCAAGTATGTTCTCCGAAATCTTGAAAAATTTCCAACAAAATTTCCCTAAAACAGATTTATCAAAATTGATCTATTATTTTGAGAGACACATCGAGTTAGATGCAGATGAACACGGACCAATGGCTATGCAAATGATAACTGAACTTTGTCAGGATGATGAGCATAAATGGAAAGAAGTAGAAGAAGTTTCAGTATTAGCTTTGGAAAAAAGAATTGGTCTTTGGGATGCTATAGAAGAAAAAATAGAAGCTAATTTGGAGTTAGTGTAAATTAGTTAAAGCTGACCAACCAAAAAAAACAAGTTCACCAATTTCTTTTATTGCTCGGGGGCAATTTCTATGGCTAAGCCATCCATTTCTTCTAAAATTGAAATTTGACAACCTAATCGTGAATAGTCTTTTACGTGATAAGCTTCTAATAACATAGCCTCTTCATCATCATTGCGGTCCGTTTTTAAAACATCATTCAAAACATAACATTGACAAGAAGCACACATTGCCATACCACCACAAATTCCAATTGTTCCTTCTTCGGCTAATTCATACATACGAATAAGTTCCATAACATTTAAATTCATGTCGGTTGGCGCTTGTACTTCGTGTGTAATTCCTTTGCGGTCTGTGATTATTATGGTAATGTCTTGTGGCATTTATTCCCTATACTTTTTTAATTGTTCAATATCTGCAAGGTCTTTATAACGTCCTGAGGCTAATTTATTTTTTATTAAATCTTCAAATTCTATATATGGAATTTGTAATTTATCAATAGAAAAATACTTGCGCTTTTTATAGCTTTCATTAAATTGTAATCCATCAACTTGAGTTAGTATTTCAATTTTTGAAGGTTCAACACCAATTCCCCAAACATTAAATTTAGGATTTGAAAATTCTTCTTCTGGAAATATTGGCGCACTAAAATCTAAATAAACTTTTTTTATTTTTTGATAATTATCATTGGTTCGCTCAATCCATAAGTCCATATCGCCAGTACTTCTGATATAACCATGAAGTATAACAGCGTATCCACCAACTAATAAAAACTCAACTTTGTGTTTTTCTAAAAGTTCAAGAAAATCTAAAAAATCTACATTGAAAATATTATTTGACATGTTTTCGTGCAAAAGTTACCGTTCTATCAACTTTAGTAAAAGGTGTTGCATTAAAGATAGAATTGATAATAAAGCAAGCGTGATTCAACCTCTCTAATGGTGTTTTATCTTTATAAAAAGTAACATGATCGTCTGCCTCTTCAAAAGTTAAATGTGAGACTACGCTTCTATCCATTTTATACTCTTCCATAATCAAGATATTTTAAAACAAATATAAAAATTTATTCAATTGATTTTACTACGGCCTTCTCGGCTTCTTTCCTGGTACCGTCAAAGCCATCTACTCCGGAAACGGTAGTATATTTCAATACGTATTTTTTTCCTGGATTTATGCGTTGGTAAACACTTTGACACATTAAAGTCGCTTCATGGAAACCGCACAAAATCAATTTCAACTTGCCTGGATATGTATTTACATCTCCTATGGCATAAATTCCCTCGATATTGGTTTGATAATCTAAAGCGTTATTGACTTTTATTGCATTTTTTTCGATTTCTAAACCCCAATTGGCAATAGCTCCTAGTTTTGGAGTCAAACCAAAAAGCGGAATAAAATAGTCGGTAACTACATTCATTCGAGCTCCATTGACTTCTATATCTACTGACTCTATTCTTTCTGAACCTTTGAAACCTATAACTTCTCCTGGAGTTATGAGCTTTATTTTCCCTGCCGATTTTAATTCTTGCACTTTCTCAACAGAATCTAATGCGCCACGAAATTCATTTCTTCGATGAACCAAAGTTACCGAATTTGCAACATCAGCTAAAAAAACGCTCCAGTCCAAGGCGGAATCTCCTCCTCCTGAAATAACTACATTTTTACCTCTATATTTTTCAGGATCTTTAATAAAATAATCGATTCCCCTATCCAGTTGCTCGTAAAATTCTAAATCTTTTAATATTGGTTTTCTTGGTTCAAAAGTTCCCAACCCACCAGCAATAGCAACAGCTTTAGCGTGATGTTTTGTGCCTTCATTAGTGGTAACGATGAAAGTCCCATCATTTAATTTTTCAATTTTTTCGGCTGTTTCAGCTAAAGTAAAACCTGGTTGGAATTGTTTGATTTGTTCCATTAGATTCGAAACTAAATCGCCTGCTAAAACTTCAGGGAAACCCGGAATATCATAAATAGGTTTTTTGGGATATAGTTCGGAAAGCTGTCCACCAATTTGTGGCAAAGCATCTATAAGATGGCATTTAAGCTTTAACAAACCCGCTTCAAAAACAGCAAAAAGTCCCGTTGGTCCGGCTCCGATTATAAGTATATCTGTTTCAATCATTTTTTTAAGTTTACTTCGTCCGTTCGCCTTTAGCTTGGGATAGAGTTACAAAATTGCAAATTTGCAAATCTAAACTCATGATTTTTTTTCATAAAAACTAAGTGATATTTACAACCGTTTCAATTTGTGGCGCATATTTTTTTATGGTCGTTTCCACTCCGGCCTTCATCGTACTCATACTCAAACTACAGGAAGTACACGCTCCTTGCAAACGCACTTTTACGTGTTTTTCATCTTCAATGGAAACCAAGCTAATATCACCACCATCAGAATTTAGAAAAGGTCTAATTTCGTTTAGTGCTTTTTCGATGTTTAAAGTTAATTCTTCTGTTGTCATTTTATTTCCCTTTAACGGCCGAACATCCTGCCATAGTTGTTATTTTAATTGCTTCTGTTGGTGGTAAACTTTGATTTCTATTTACCGTTTCCTGAACCACATTTCGTGTAATTTCTTCAAAGACTTTTTCTATTACCGATGCGGTTTGCAATGCTGCTGGGCGTCCGTAATCCCCTGCTTCGCGAATGCTTTGCACCAAAGGAACTTCACCTAAAAATGGCACTTGTAAATCTTCTGCTAGGTTTTTGGCACCTTCTTTTCCAAAAATGTAATAGTTGTTATTTGGCAGTTCTTCTGGAGTGAAGTAAGCCATGTTTTCAATAATTCCTAAAACAGGAACGTTGATGCTGTCTGACAAAAACATCGAAACTCCTTTTTTTGCATCTGCCAAAGCGACGGCTTGTGGCGTACTCACTATTACAGCACCGGTTATTGGTAACGATTGCATAATCGATAAATGTATATCCCCAGTTCCTGGTGGCAAATCGATTAACATGAAGTCTAATTCTCCCCAATCGGCGTCAAAAATCATTTGGTTTAATGCTTTTGATGCCATTGGTCCACGCCAAATAACTGCCTGACTAGGCGCAGTAAAGAAACCGATGGAAAGAATTTTTATCTCGTAACTTTCTACTGGTTTCATTTTTGATTTGCCATCAACCACAACCGAAATAGGTTTTTCATTCTCCACATCAAACATGATTGGCATAGATGGACCATAGATATCGGCATCTAAAATCCCTACTTTGAATCCCATTTTGGCTAAAGTCACAGCCAAATTTGCGGTAACTGTTGATTTTCCAACTCCCCCTTTTCCGGAAGCTACGGCAATGATATTACTGATTCCAGGAATTGCTTTTCCTTTGATTTGCTGCGCCTGTTCGCTACCGCTCGAGCCGTTTGGATTTGCTTGTGCTTCTACCTTAATATTAACTTTCACCACTGCATCTTGTGAAAACTTTTCATGGATTAATTTTTTAATATCGTCTTCGGCACGTTTTTTAATGTGCATGGCTGGTGTTGAAATAACTAAATCAACTACTACTTCATTGCCAAAAGTGAGTACATTTTTAACCGCACCGCTTTCTACCATATTTCCCCCTTCGCCAGCAATGGTAATAGTTTCCAATGCTAAAAGAACTTCTTTCCTGTCTAATTTCATTTTTGCTTATTGTTAACAAATTACAATCTTTTATTAAGACTGAATACAGATTGCAAAGATAGTTTGAAAATAGTTAAAAGGGAAAAGGGAAAAGGGAAAAGTTTAGATGATTTAATGATTATATTTCAATCTTCGGTTGCCAAAAATGTTTCTCGAAATCAACAATCTGATTATTCACGATTTTGACACCTTCGTTTTCGAGCAATTGCTGCATCAAGTTCGTACCATCAAAATGATGTTTCCCTGAGAGCAATCCTTTTCTGTTAACGACTCTATGTGCCGGAACGTCATCACTACTGTGGGATGCATTCATTGCCCAGCCAACCATTCGGGCGGAACGCGCTGTCCCTAAAGCTTTGGCAATGGCACCATAAGAAGTTACTTTTCCTTCGGGAACTGTTCTTACGATAGCATAAACCCGTTCAAAAAAATTAGCTTCCATTATTTATAGAGCAATTTTAAAAGTGTCAAAACTGCCATAAAAGTGGTCGCAAAACCAATTATAGTATTAATGTTTCGCATCAGAAATTCGGTTTTCTTTTCAATTTTTTTAAATGCAACAATGTAGATGTATAAAACGGTAAAAGAGCCGCTGACAACTCCAACAACAAAAGAAGAAACAGGGACTTTATCAAAACTAAAATAGCCTGAAGCTACCAAACTCATGCTCGCAAAAACATAAAACGGAATGGGTAATAAATTCAATGTTGAAAGCAACATTCCTAAAAAGAAACGGTTAGATTTTCCTTTAACTTTGCTATCAGTTTTGATTTTTTTGGGCTTTTTGGCAATCCAAAAAAAATAAATGCTTAGTAACGAAAAGCTAAAAATACCAATTTCCTGAAGTGTGGAAACTATTTCTTGGTGATTACTGATAAATCGAGCAAATAGTAGGGCAATAAATGTTTGAAAAAAAATGATTGCTGAAGCGCCAAGAGCAAAACTTAATGCTTCCTTTTTACCTTCTTGCAAACTAATTTTTGCTGCCGTCATATTGATTAATCCCGGGAGAATAACCGCTAAAAAAGCAATACAAAAACCTAAAACAAGAGGCAAGAGAAATAGCATTTATTTTATTTTAAAACGAATATACGTAATTGCTTTATTGATTTCCAAATATTGATTTTCGTAAAAAGTTTGAATAGCCGTAACTTCATTCGGAGCTCCTTCATTTTTATACACATTGTGGTTGGCATACAAAACTTCATGACCTTCACCATGTAACAAACCAAGTGTATAACCGTGCATGAATTCACTATCTGTTTTGAGGTTCATGACACCGTTAGGTTTTAGGATTTTTTTATACAATTTCAAAAATTCTGAGTTGGTCATTCTATGTTTGGTACGTTTATATTTTATTTGCGGATCTGGGAAAGTAACCCAAACTTCATCTACTTCATTTTCAGCAAAAATAAAATTGATTA
>CANJWG010000026.1 GCA_947478365.1 Flavobacteriaceae bacterium
ATCATAAAATAAATATGTTATATCAAAGAAGCAGCCAGCTTTTTGCTGAAGCTGAAAAGGTTATTCCTGGTGGAGTAAACTCACCTGTTAGAGCTTTTAAAGGTGTTGGCGGAATACCAATTTTTGCTAAAAGTGCTAAAGGCGCATATCTTTATGATGAAGATGATAATCGATTAATTGATTATATCAATTCTTGGGGACCAATGATTTTAGGACATGCGTTCCAACCGGTTGTTGATGCCATAATTGAAAAAGCAAAAAAAGGAACATCATTTGGAATGCCAACTGAATTAGAAACCAAAATTGCTGAGTTGGCCATCTCAATGGTTCCTAATATCGATAAAATTCGATTTGTAAATTCTGGTACAGAAGCCTGCATGAGTGCTATTCGTTTGGCTAGAGGATTTACCAAAAGAGATAAAATCATCAAGTTTGCAGGTTGTTATCACGGACATTCAGATTCGTTTTTAATTCAGGCCGGTAGTGGCGCAAGCACTTTTGGCACACCAAATTCTCCCGGAGTTACTCAAGGCACTGCTAAGGATACATTGCTTGCAGATTTTAATGATTTAGAAAATGTAAAATCATTATTTGAAGCGAATAAAAACGAAATTGCCGCTATTATTATTGAACCAGTTGCTGGAAATATGGGTTGTGTACCGCCATTAAGTGGTTTTTTACATGCGTTAAGACAACTTTGTGATGAGAACAATACATTGCTCATTTTTGATGAAGTAATGACTGGATTCCGATTAGCTAAAGGCGGTGTTCAAGAGTTATTTAATGTAAAAGCCGATATTGTTTGTTTTGGTAAAGTTATAGGTGGCGGGTTACCTGTTGGGGCATTTGCAGCTAGAAATGAAATAATGAATTATTTGTCACCACTCGGGCCAGTATATCAGGCAGGAACCTTATCTGGGAATCCATTGGCTATGGCTGCCGGTTTTACCATGCTTCATACTTTAAATAATGATTCGGATATCTTCAAACGATTAGAAGAAAAAACAGCTTATCTACACAAAGGAATTGAGAAAGTGTTAACTACTAATAATATTGTGTTTACTATCAATAGAGTAGGATCTATGATTTCTGTTCATTTTGATGCTAATCCTGTAGTTGATTTTAAAAGCGCAAAAAATGGGGATAACGAAACCTTTAAAAAATTCTTTCATGGGCTGTTAAGCGAAGGAATATATATTGCACCTTCTGCATATGAAACTTGGTTTATAAACGATGCTTTGACTTATGATGATTTAGATTTTACAATAAATGCCATAAACAAAGTTGCTAAAATGTTATAACTAAATAAAGTCCCTGATTTGAAAATCCCCCAAAAATTTATACACCATCTTGGGTATTTTTTATGGAAAGAAAAGTTAAGAATGATTTTTAATTTAAATTAGAATGTGTAAAATTAGTTATATAAAAACACATATAATAAACTACATTTGTTATCTTAAAAAGTCTATTTCTTACTAAATGAAAAAGCTATTTCATATTATTTTTTTGTTGCCAACTTTGGTTTTCTCACAAACAAATTTTGAGAAAGCAGATAAGCTATTTGATCAAGAAAAATATGCTGCAGCAAAACCCATTTACGAAAGTATTTTAAATTATAACCCAACAAATTTAAAAGTTATTGAAAACCTGGGTGATATAGAGATACATTTGAAAAATTGGGATAAAGCTATTTTTTATTATCAATCATTAAAAAAACTAAAACCGTCGGAAGCTAATTACTATTACAAATATGGAGGTGCTTTGGGCTTAAAATCTCAAGCAGGAGGGAAATGGGTAGCCATTCGATTGATTGGCGATATGAAAGCATCTTTTGAAAAAGCCATTTTCTTAAATCCAAAACATATTGAAGCACGTTGGGCAATGATAGAGTATTATCTTCAAGTGCCAGGGCTTTTTGGTGGAAGTGAGAAAAAAGCACAACATTATGTTAATGAATTGATGACATTGTCTCCGGTTGATGGCTATTTGGCAAAAGGGAGAATTGATGAATATTTTGAACGCTACAAAAGTGCAGAAAGAAATTATATAAAGGCAATTGATGTCGGTGGTTCAAAAACAACTTATGAACGTTTGGCTTCACTCTATAAAGTGAAACTTATGCAACCCGAGAAAGCCATTAAAGTTTTAGAAGAATATAAAGACAGAAATAAATCATAATGAGAACCCATTTCATTGCCATTGGCGGCGCAGCCATGCACAATCTTGCATTGGCATTACATAACAAAGGATATCAAGTTACCGGAAGCGATGATGCCATATTTGAACCTTCCAAATCACGATTAGAAAAGAAAGGATTATTGCCAGTTAAATTTGGTTGGTTTCCCGAAAAAATAACAGCCGATATTGAAGCCATAATTCTCGGAATGCATGCTAAAGCAGATAATTCGGAATTACTGAAAGCTCAAGAATTAGGTTTGAAAATCTATTCGTATCCGGAGTTTTTATACGAACAATCTAAAAATAAAACCCGAGTAGTAATAGGAGGTTCGCACGGAAAAACAACCATCACGTCTATGATTTTGCACGTGATGCATTATCATAATATTGAAGTTGACTATATGGTTGGCGCTCAGCTGGAAGGATTCGACACTATGGTACATTTAACACATGAAAATGATTTTATCGTTTTGGAAGGCGACGAATATTTGTCATCACCAATTGACAGACGGCCAAAGTTTCATTTGTACCAACCTAATATTGCATTACTTTCGGGCATTGCCTGGGATCATATTAATGTGTTTCCAACGTTTGAGAATTATGTGGAGCAATTTGAAATCTTTGTTAACCAAATTACCAAAGGCGGCATTTTAGTATATAATGAAGAAGATGAAACCGTAAAAAAAGTAGCCGAAGAAACTACGAATATCATCAGAAGATTGCCTTATGTAACACCAAGTTATTCTGTTCAAGACGGAACCACGTTATTAGATACACCTGAAGGCCCTATGCCGATTGAAGTTTTTGGAGCACACAATCTCAATAATCTGGCTGGCGCCAAATGGATTTGCCAAAATATGGGCGTAGACGAGGCTGATTTCTACGAAGCAATTGCCAGTTTCAAAGGCGCATCCAAACGCTTAGAAAAAATAGCCGAAAGTAAAGGAAAAGTAGCTTATAAAGATTTTGCACACTCCCCAAGTAAAGTTTCTGCAACGACCAAAGCCGTAAAAGCACAATATCCAAACCGAAAATTAGTAGCTTGTTTGGAGTTGCATACCTATAGTAGTTTGAATGCTGAATTCCTAAAAGAATATGAAGGGGCTCTAGATGAAGCCGATTTGGCTGTGGTTTTCTATTCTCCGGATGCTGTAAAAATTAAACAGTTGGAGGAAGTAAGTTATGACCAAATAGCGCAATCTTTTACACGTGATGATTTGATTATTTATACCAATCCGGCTGAGTTTAAAGATTTTTTATTTTCCTATGATCTGAATAATTCGGCACTATTATTAATGAGTTCCGGAAATTATGGCGGATTAAATTTTGATGAGGTAAAAAGATTGATTAATTAAATTAAAATTCTTACATTTATCATTATTTCTTTAATGATGAGTGAACAAAAATTTTCTATAAAAAATTGGGCTGGAGACGATAAGCCGCGCGAAAAGCTAATGATAAAAGGTAAAGCAGCTTTGAGCGATGCCGAGTTAGTAGCTATTCTAATTGGTTCAGGTAGCAGAAATGAGAGTGCAGTTAGTTTAAGCAAACGAATATTAGCAAGCGTTGATAACAACCTCAATGCTCTAGGAAAATTATCCTTAAAGCAATTAATGGAATTCAAAGGAATAGGTGAGGCTAAAGCTGTTTCCATTGCTGCGGCTTTAGAACTTGGAAGAAGGCGCAGAGCAGAAGAAGTTATAGAACTTCAGAAGATAACTTCAAGTAAAATCGTATTCGAAATCATGCAACCCATTATTGGCGAATTACCTCATGAGGAATTTTGGGTGTTATATCTCAATAATTCCAATAAAGTAATTCATAAATCACAATTGTCAAAAGGTGGAATAACAGGAACCGTTGTTGATATTAGATTAATTTTTAAAACTGCTTTGGAAAATAGAGCTATTTCCATAATTTTGACGCACAATCATCCCTCAGGAAAATTACAAGCCAGTGATGCCGACAAGGATATTACCAAAAAACTAAAAGTAGCCGGCGAACAATTAGACATTAAAGTGCTTGACCATATTATAATCACGGAAACGGGTTATTTTAGTTTTCAAGACGAGGGCATTTTTTAATATGAAAAACATAACAGATATTTTCTTCGATTTAGATCATACGCTTTGGGATTTTGATAAAAATTCTATTTTGGCATTTGATAAAATCTTTTCAGAATATCATCCAACTATTAATATTAATGAGTTTATTGAAATATATGTATCAATAAACCAAGCCTGCTGGAAATTGTATCAAGTAGATAAAATGACGCATGAAGAGTTGCGTTATGAGCGACTTAAACAATCTTTTGATGCGTTGGGCTATAAGATTTCAGATGATGAGATAGATAGGATTGCTATTGATTATATTACCTTTTTACCAAATAATAATAAGTTGTTTGAAGGTGCAATCGAAGTATTGGAATACCTAACGCCAAAGTATAATCTGCATATTATTACCAATGGTTTTGCCGAAGTACAGCAACGAAAAATGTATCATTCAGGATTGGAGAAGTATTTTAAAACTATTACTAATTCAGAAATGGCAGGTGTAAAAAAACCACACAGTACTATTTTTGAATTTGCGTTATCTTTGGCTAAAGTAAAAAAAGAAAATTCAATTATGATAGGTGATTGTATTGATGCTGATGTACGTGGAGCTATGGCTTTTGGAATGCAAGCTATTTTATTTGATGAAAAAGAAATGCATTCTCCAGAAGAAGAAATAATGGTGATTAAACATTTATTAGAATTAAAAAATATACTGTGATGAAGAAATTACTTTTGTTATTGTTTTTATTTTTAACGGCAACTGCTTTTTCGCAAAATATAAATGATTATGAGTATGTAATTGTTCCAACTAAATTTAGTTTTTTAAAAGTAAATGATAAATATCGTTTAAATACTAACTCAAGGTTACTATTACAGAAATATGGTTTTAAATCTATTTTTCCATCAGATTCTATGCCATCAGAAATAGCAAATAACAATTGTAAAAAGCTTTATTTTGATTTAGTTGAGGATAATAATTTTTTGATAACTAAAATAAAAATTGTTCTCAAAGATTGCAGAGAAAAGTTGTTATTTGAATCTGATTATGGAACAAGTAAGGAAAAAGAACTTGAAATCGCATATAATAAAGCTTTAAGAGAAGCGGGAAAATCATTTGATAAGTTAAATTATAAGTATAACGGCAAAAATAATTCTTCAATTTCTCAAGAACCATCGAAAACAATTGTTTCTGAAACAAATTCTGAAACTTTTTATTTTGCCCAACCTACAGCTAATGGTTTTCAAGTTATTGACAATCAGCCTAAAGTTATAATGAAATTATATACTACTTCGCAAAAGAATGTATTTATTGGTATAAAAGGGGTGATAAATGGAGTTCTGATTTCAAAAGAAAATCAATGGTTTTTTGAATATTATGACGGTGATAAGCTTATTTCGGAATCATGGAATCTTAAGTTTTAGTCTTCAGTCGCAGTCGCAGTTTTCAGTTTAATAAAAATACAGTTATGGATTTTAGAGAATTGTTAGCATATAAAAAAGCATTCGATTTAGCAATGGAAATTTATGAGTTATCAAAATCATTTCCATTAGAAGAAAAATATTCTTTGACTGATCAGATTCGGCGTTCTTCAAGAAGTGTGTGTGCTAATATTGCGGAAGCTTATCGAAAAAGAAGATACCCTAATCATTTTATTAGCAAATTAACAGATAGTGATGCAGAAAATTCTGAAACCAATGTTTGGTTGGAATTTGCTTTTGAATGTAATTATATAACCAAAGAAATCTATCAAAAATTAAGTGTAAAAAATATAGAAATTGGAAAACTTATCAATTATATGATAAACAATCCAGGTAAGTTTGGAGACAGCTGAATACTGCGACTGAATACTGCGACTGAAAACTACCACTGTATACTAATACCCATATTTATCCTTCCACCGATTTTTTAAGAAGTTGCGCAATTCGTTTTCACGTGCATTGTTTCCTGGTTTATAGAAAGCCGTATTTTTTATTTCATCCGGTAAGTATTCCTGTTCTGAAAAGTTATTTTCATAGCTGTGAGAATATTGGTATTCCTCGCCATAACCTAATTCTTTCATCAACTTAGTAGGCGCATTTCGTAAATGAATGGGCACTGATAAATCACCCGTTTGCTTCACCATTTGTTGTGCTTCACCGATAGCCATATAACTTGCATTGCTTTTAGCAGAAGTGGCCAAATAAACTGCACATTGACTCAGGATAATTCTACTTTCGGGATAACCAATAGTTGAAACCGCCTGAAATGTGTTGTTCGCCATGATAAATGCAGTAGGATTAGCATTGCCAATATCTTCACTGGATAGAATTAACATTCGTCGGGCAATGAACTTTACGTCTTCACCTCCTTCAATCATTCGGGCCAACCAATACACCGCGCCATTTGGATCGCTTCCGCGAATGGATTTTATAAACGCCGAAACAATATCGTAATGCTGTTCGCCAGTTTTATCATAAAGCACAGTGTTTTGCTGAACTAATTCCAATACTTTATTATTGGTTATCGTAATTGGACCTTCAGGGCTTGCGTTTACGACCAGTTCAAAAATATTTAACAGCTTTCTTCCATCGCCTCCGGAAAGTCGGAGTAAGGCTTCTGTTTCTTTTAGTTTTATTTTTTTGGAAGCCATAAACGTATCTTCCTTGATTGCTCGTTGTAATAAAGCCAATAAATCTTCTTTAGAAAACGGATTTAAAATATATACCTGACAACGTGACAAAAGCGCCGGAATCACCTCAAAACTTGGATTTTCGGTGGTGGCACCAATTAATGTTATCCAACCTTTTTCTACCGCAGCCAAAAGTGAATCCTGTTGTGATTTGCTAAACCGATGAATCTCATCAATAAACAAAATCGGATTTTTTGCTGTGAACAACCCACCGCTAAGTTTGGCTTTTTCAATTACCTCACGAATAGCTGCTACACCGCTATTTATGGCGCTTAATTCATAAAACGGACGATTACTATGCTTGGCAATAATTTGTGCCAACGTTGTTTTCCCTGTTCCCGGCGAACCCCAAAAAATCATTGAGGGAATTATGCCACGTGCAATTTGTTGTGTCAATGAACCATTTTCTCCAACAAGATGGATCTGACTGATATAATCTTCTAATCGTTGAGGTCTTATGCGTTCTGCAAGAGGTGCTTCCATGGTGTAAAAGTACATAAATTTTATTTTTGTCATTTCGACGAAGGAGAAATCACATCAAGTAATTCTGATTATGAGATTGCTTCGCCAATTCGAGCTATGCTCTCGTGTACTCATTCTTCGGAATGACAAGTTTGCGCTGATTCAATAGCATTAAAAAATATTTGGTTGTATTTTTGACAAGAGTAAAAAGTATTTTTAGTTTTTCCAATGAACGATTATCATCATTTTAAGTTTACACCATCGGTTTGGCTAGTGCCGGCAATTATTCTTATCATAATGTGGTTCATTTTCTTTTTTGAAAATAGTTTCAATGTTGATTTGACTTCAAACGGAATTTTGCCAAGAACAATTTCGGGTTTGCAAGGTGTAATTTTTAGTCCGTTTCTTCATGGAAGTTTAAATCATATTGCCAATAATTCTATACCGTTATTTATATTAACTACAGCATTGATTTATTTCTATCGGGATATTTCATTGAAGGTTTTGTTTTATGGAGTTTTACTTTCTGGATTGATAACCTGGTTAATTGGAAGAGATTCCTACCATGTTGGTGCTAGTAGTTTGATTTATGTATTGGTCTCGTTTATTTTCTTTAAGGGAATGATGACACAATATTACCGACTGATGGCTTTATCAATGGCAGTTGTACTATTTTATGGCGGAATGATTTGGTTTGTTTTTCCAGATATAGACAAAACTATTTCCTGGGAAGGACATTTGGCAGGATTGATTACTGGATTTTTCTTTGCGGCTTATTATAAAACTCCAGATTATAAAAAAGCGATACAATTCAACTGGGAAAGACCTGATTTTAATCCCGAAGATGATATGTTTATGAAACATTTTGACGAGAATGGGAATTTTGTAAATATTCCTAAGGAGGTAGAAATTCCTGAAAATCCTTCGCCAACGATTAGTTATATTTATGAGTTTAAAGAAACTCCCAAAGAAGAATAATTATTTTTGTCTTTGGCGAACAGTTTCATAAAGAAAAGCACCGCAAGCTACAGATACATTCAAAGAACCTATACTGCCAAACATAGGTAATTTTGCTTTTTCATCAACTATTTTTAATACAGATGGATTGATTCCTCTATCTTCACTTCCCATGATTATAGCGACTGGTTCATTAAGGGAAATTTCATAAATGTTTTGCTCTGTTTTTTCTGTTGCTGCTACCGTTTTTATACCGCTTCCTTGAAGGTGGAAAATGGCATCTTTGATGTGCTCCACTTTGCAAATAGGAACATTGAATACGGCTCCGGCAGAAGTTTTTACGGTATCACCATTAACGGGTGCAGAACCTGCTTTTTGAACAATAATTCCGTCAACACCGGTACATTCAGCAGTTCGGATGATGGCACCAAAATTCCGGGCATCACTTATTTGGTCTAAAATCAAGAACAAAGGTGTTTTGCCAGACTCAAGGACTTTTTCAATCATAGTTTCCAAATCATGAAAGGCGATAGGAGAAATGGTAGCCACTACACCTTGATGATTATTTGAAGTTAACCGGTTTAGTTTTTCAACGGGAACATAAGAGAAGTTGATGCTTTTTTGTTTCATCACTTTCATTAATTCTTTCATTAATTCGCCTTGGGTGTCCGATTGAATAAATACTTTATCAATTGCTGCACCAGCTGTTATGGCTTCAATGATGGCTCTTATTCCAAAAATTTGGTTTTCTTTTTCCATGGCGTAAAGATATAAAAAAACCACCAGTGAAAACTGGTGGTTTTGGATGTTCTTATTTTAATTTGTTTTTCTTTTTTAATCTTGCGCTCCTTATTTCATGCGCTTTTTGTTTTCCTTGAAATACAGTTGCGCCATCAGGATCAGTAATGGTGTATATTGTGCCAGATTTTACAATAGTATATTCAATCAATGCATTACCATTACCATCATCCAAACCTCCGTCTTGCATTGGGAAGAAATCAGAAAGATCATATGTTTCGTTAAAACTACTTCCGGGTTTTATAAATGTTAAATTAGCTGGAATGTTTACATTTTCAGAATATCCAGAAGTTGTCCATAAACTAGCATCTAAATAATATGTTCCATCAGCTAAAGTGGATGTTTCTAAAATTAAGCCTTCTGGACAATTAGAGTAACTAAAATCTAATAAATTAAAATCTGAATCGTACAATTCTAAGTCCATATCAAGGGTACAATTGTCAACAGTTTCTGTCCCCGAAGTAAAAGTTCCACTCCAGTTTAATCTGATGTTTAAATCATCTGAAACAGCATTTTGAATAGTGATATCGTAAAATAATTCATCAACAGTTCCGAGTAAAGTTCTGTTGGATATTACTTTTAATTTTAAATGTTCGTCTCCTTCACTAAGGTCATCAAAAATGGTTGAAACGTTTACGCTATATTCAGTCGTATAAGCCGGAATTTCAAAAATATAACCTACAGGGCCACCATTTTCTTCAATAGCCACACAATCGGGATCATTACTTCTGCATCCTGGAATTACGTAATCTTCTTGGTCTGTAGCAGTACTTTCCTCCAACATTACCAATCGGTATTGAATAGGTTTGTTTATGGCTTTGCTTAATTTGAAATTTAATACAGCATCTGTTCCTTCAGTTACCATTATTGACGTATCTCCATTAGCAGTTAACTCTGGTTTTTCTTTTTTTCCTAAATTTTCTTCTTCATTACATGCGATAGAAAAAATTCCTATGAATAACAATGACAATATAAGATATTTTAAATTTGATATTTTTTTCATGATTAATTTTTTAGAGTTTAGTATAAACAGCTGTAAAATATCTTCTAGTAACTCCAGAAGAGAATCCTCTAATCGAGTAGTTCATCGTAATTGAAACTACTTCTCCTGTAGCAGGGTCAAGTGTTACCGATCCGGCATCTTCATCACCTTCTACAAGATTAGAATAATAATCGCCTAAATATTGTTCGTCTATGGCAATAGATTGGCAAACATCTTTAAATATAAAACCATTTCTTGGAGCACCGTCATTGGTTAAATCATCATACGGACCAGTACTTGATGTTTCATATACCCCTAAAGCTAATTGCGTGATTACTTCATTTGGGAAATTATAAACAACACCATTATCTTCTCTGGTTACTTCCAATGCATACGTTCCTTCTAAATCAGAAGCGCATTTAGCAATGGTAACCGTAATGGTTTTTTTATCATCTGCAACCACTGCACCTGCGGTAGATGGTTGCCCTAAATTAATAATGATAGTTTTAGGAACATTTCCGGGTAAAACGCTTGGGTTAATTGTAAAAGGGAGTTTTACAAAGCTTGAACCCGCCTCTAACGTTACGCTTCCGCCAGTTGCATTAATAGTATAATCTGTTCCTAAGATAGCAGTACTCGTTACATCAATAGAAAAAGGGATCGAAATATCAGTATCAGAGGTTGTACCATTACTACCACCAACTAAATCGATAGGTTCAAAAACTTGAACAGGGTCGACATCATTATCAGTATAGATATATGATGATTGTGAATTCTTAAATCCAACAACATAATCACCTTTGCTATTATTTTCTACATCATCCTTAACACAGGAAATGACAACAGTTAAGGTTATAAGTGTTAAGAATATTATTTTTATATTTTTCATATTTATTTTTATTATTGGTTCCAAAATATTTTACTTGTGAAAGCTTCAGATTCATTCTGTTGCGGAACATTTGCAGTATTACCTGCAATTTCAGAGCTTGGATATAATAAACGAATTGGTCTTGATGTACTTGCTGCTACTGGAGAAAGAGGCACATGACTTGGAAAGCCAGTTCTTGTGTTTTCAATCCAAATTTCTCCACCATTAATACCATTCAAGGCAATCCATTTTTGATTGATAATGGCTTGTATTTCATTTCCAGTGGAGCCATTCCAACCTACAAGATTTGTTGCTTGACTGTAATAAGTAATTGCTTGAGCAGTAGTTAAACCTAAAAGTTTAAACGATTCGGTAATGCCACTTTCGTACAAACTTTTAGCAGAACCGGTTAAATATCCTCTTTGAACTGCTTCAGCTTGTAATAATAAACTTTCTGCAGCGGTAAATACCAAGCCATCTTGAGCGGAATTTTGAAGTAAACCTGGACCAACATGAGAAACAGGGTAGTTGGTAGACGTATTCAACACGTCGCCTTGTTGATGACCATTGTAGTCAGTAGGGCCAGCAGATGTTGCCGAGTATATTCGGGTCAGTCTTGGGTCATTAGTGTTTTGTAAATAGCTTACCGTATATTTAGTTGCTGCGGTAGAAGACCAGTTATTTTTAAACTCGTCATTGGTGTTTAAAAACATAGCAGCAAATCCATTTTGTTTATTTACAGATGCACTAAATCCAGGGTTAATAGTTACATTATCATTGGGTCCCAAAAATTGAGCACCGCTACTTTGTAACTCAGCCATTTCTGAGGTAATGTAAGTTGATGATGCCGTTCTTTTACACTCTCTTAGAAGTATCCTTAGTTTAAGCGTATTAGCAAATTTTTTCCACATTCCCATATCACCAGAAAGCATAACGTCATTTTCTCCTGGATTTAGCGAACTAGCGGGTGCATTGTCTATCAAAGCAACAGCTTCTTCTAATTGCACGACTAAATCTCTATAAATAGTTAAGGCATCATCGTATTTTGGGGTCAAATTATCGCCTCTTTTATGAGCTTCTAAGTAAGGAATGTTTCCATATAAATCTACTAAATATTGAAAATAAAATGATTTCAATATTTTAGCAATAGCTTTATAATTATCATATCCTGGCTTAGTAGTGTTTTGAATAAAAGTGTAATTAGAAGTTCTTAAATAAAGATTTTCAAAAATTCCAGAATAGAAATCAGAAGTTACATTATAGGTGTGTTCATTAAAATAGTAACTTGAATTTGATGCCCCAACATCTCTAGTCCAGTTATTCATCATCAGATTTCCTAATTGGTTCATATTGTCTTGAACTGCATTTGGATTGAACTCAGAAACATTTCCAGCGAATACACCATAAGTATACACTTGGGTTGCGGCAAGAACGATTTCAGGATTAACATTTTCAGATGAGGGATTATTAGGGTCATCATTTACATCAAGATACTCATCGCAAGATTGTAAAGATGCGCTGATTAATATGCCGCATAATACTTTACTATATATATTTTTCATTTTCATAATTATTAAAAAGTTATATTGATATTGAATCCGTATGTTCTTGTTGGTGGCGCTTGAGCTCCTGTGCTTAAACCAACATTGTTTCCTGTTGTAAACGAAAATTCAGGGTCTGTATAGTTCCTGTTCTGTTTTGGAAGTATCATGAATACGTTTCGTGCATTTAGCCCTAAAGACAATCCATCAATGTGTAATTTCTTTACTATTTTATCTGAAAAAGAATAGGACAGTGCAATTTCTCTACATTTAAATGCTGTTGCATCCAAAACGAAATTTTCATCGATTTCTCTATAAATTCCAGTAAAATAATCTTGATTACCCGAAGTGGTTACATTAGTGTTCTGTGTAAAAACTCCAGGAGACGTTTCGATTACAGAATTAGGAAAAATAAAAGGTTCTCTTCCGTTTTGAGCAGTAACTATATCAGAACCATTTTGAATTAAACCATCTTTTACGCCAGCATAAAAAACATGACCTGTTCTATAGTCAAAAACTCCAGTTAGTTTTAAATTTTTATATCTAATATTGGTTGTTAGGCCAAGAATATAGTCTGGAGTTGTTTTTCCTAGTTTTACATTAGTTGCTTTTAATGGATCTCCGGTTGAGGCATCAATAACTACATTACCATTATCATCTCTCTGGTAACCAGTTCCAACAAGCATAGGAAACTGTTCTCCTCTAATAGCAGCAATTCCAGCTGTGCCAAGGTATTGTCCAACAGCAACTTGGTTAGACTCGTCAGTTACTTTTGTTACTTCTGTTTTTGGAGCACTATAACCGAATCTGAAATCCCAAGTAAAGTTTTCAGTTTTAATAGCTGTTACCCCTAAATCAAATTCAACACCTTGAGATATTGTTTCCCCAACATTAACAGTAGCTAAGTTAGCACCTGAAGTTGTTGATGGAGAAATTTCAATGATTTGATCACTATTTTTTGATCTAAAATAACTAGCGTCAAAAGTGACTCTTTTTTTATAGAATTCTAAGTTCATGTTAAATTCTATTGAGGTATTAGTTTCTGGTATTAAGTTTTGATCTGCAATACTTGTATTTTGATTAAAACTGTTAATTAAAAATGGAAAACCTGCAGACGTTGCGCTAACAAATCGGTCATTTATGTCATAAGGCCCAACAACACTATTTCCTACCTTAACAAGACTGGCAGATAATTTGGCAAAAGTAAGTGTTTCGCCTCCAAAGTCAGCAAAAGCTGTTGTAGGAATAAAGGAAACACCGACACTTGGATAAAAGAATGGCTTTTTGATAACAGAAGTCCAATCTTTTCTGGCGGTAAGATTCAAATACAAATAATCTTTATAACCTAAATCTACATTTGCAAAATAAGAATAACTTCTTTGTCTTGATTTAAAATCAGATGGTAATGCATTTCCTGTAATATTAGAAATGTTATACAATCCTGGAATTACTAATTTTTCACCTTTAACTGATAGAGAATTGAATTCAGCATTAGTTACGTTGTTACCAACGTTTGCTTTAAGTGTGATGTCTTTTGTTAATTCATAGTTAAAATTGACAAGCAAATCGGCATATAAGTTTCTACTATTCGTGTTTCCCACTTCATAAGAAGAAACATAATCAAATGGAGAATCCCAATAAACAACTTCTGTTTTATAACCATTGAAGAATTCTACTCTATTGAAAGAAGTACTTCTATAACTAGCTCTATAGGTAGCGCTAATATTTTTATTGAATTCATAGTTCAATTCACCAACACCTTCAAAAGTTTGCCCTTTATTGGAAATCCTTTCGTTTTTCAATTTCCAATAGGGACTTAACTCCCAATAGGTCCAGTGGGTAGCATTGTCTGGATTGCTAAATAATTGAACAGGAACGTTAACGGGTACTTGGACCAAAGATCCATATATAGAACCTTCTACACCTCCTGCTGTATTTTGATTAGTAGTAGTATAGGTAGCATTAGCATTAAAACTCCATTTACCAATTTTTTTTCCAGTACTTATATAAAAGTTATTTTTAGTAAACTGGTCACCCGGAATAATACCTTCTGTTTTTTGATTTCCTAGAGTAAAATTCAAATAGCTATTTTCATCACCTGAAGATATAGCTACAGAGTTTAGTAAGGTGTTTCCATCTGTAAAAAATGGTTTGTAATTGTCTTTTATGAAGGAATAAGGGAGAAGTGTTTGTTGCAAACCTGTTGGTTGTAATGACCCATCGAGTTCAGCTCCCCAGTTGGTGTTTTCTGTAAAATCTTGAGCACCTTGATAGCCTTGGCCAAATCTGTTTTGTAGAATTGGAAACATAGATGCTTCTTCTGCGGTAAAAGTAGTGTTAAGTGTGATTTTAAATTTTTCAGCATCTTTAGTTCCTCTTTTAGTTGTAACAATAATTACCCCGTTTGATCCTCTTGATCCATATAAAGCGGCACCATTAGAACCTTTCATCACATTAACAGATTCAATAATCTCAGGATTTAATTCGGCAAAAGCACCAGATGTTGAGATTACGCCATTAATAACTATAAGCGCTTCGTTATCTCCTGTAATTGATCTAAACCCTCGAAGCTGTATTCTTGTGTCTGGATTAACACCATTGTTGACCGTATTAATTTGTAAACCAGATACTTTTCCAACTAAACCAACTGCCGCATTTGTTGCTTTTGCTTGATTTAATTCGGATGACTTAACTAATTGAGTTGCCGTAGTAATTTCATTTGGTTTTCTTTTGATACCTAAAGCAGTTACGACTAATCCTTCTAATTCAATAGCATCATCCTTCATTTTTATTGTAATAGTTGTTGAAGAAGCAACAATTTCTTGCGATTTCATTCCTACGAAATTGAAAACTAATGTTTCAGTTGAAGAAGCTTTTATTGAAAACTTACCTTCAAAATCGGTTTGTGTTCCAACATTGGTTCCTTTAACTAATACATTTACTCCAGGTAATGGTTGGTTAGCTACATCTGTTACAATGCCTGAAACCAACCTCTCTTGTGCAAAAGAAATTTGCACCAATAACGCTATAAAAAGCGTTAAGAATCCATTTAACTTAGTTTTCATTATTTATTTGGTTATAATTAGTTAACCAAATGTCATAAAAATTTCTTAAAAAACCTAATAAAATGTTAAATATTAGTTTATTAATTTTAGACCATTAAAAAACAGCTTTAAAGCTTATGTGTACAATAGAGTTGGAGAATTTTATTGCCTGATTATTAGTACTTCCGTTGGCATAAACAAGATTGAATAGTCCGTTTTTAGATAGTAAACCAAAACCGAATCCTAACCCAAAAAGATTTCCGCTGCTTTCAGAAGTTTTGTCTTGAATATATCCATAATCAATAATCGAATGAACATATAGATTTGAAGTAAGTATATATCTGTATTCCGATAGAATTGAACTAAACACATTCCCCTGTAAACTATTTTCATTAAAACCCCGAATGGAATTTATTCCGCCAAAACGTTGCAATTCATTTATGATGTAGTTACCGCTTTGTAAATAGAAATTTTGAGATTTGATGTTTACCATGTTTTTCTGATTTAAATAAAAGTTATGTTTTACAAATAGACTTCCGAAAAACTGATTATCAGAAATTAGCTTAGCATCTCTTTTTCCGGTTCCGATTTTCAAATCAAAAGAAGTTTTTTCAGGGAAAAGAAAATCATCATTCTTGAAATCGACATATTCTAAAGTTGTTGTTAAATATGAATTATTAAAATCGCTTATGGTTGATGAATTCACATTCTGAATGTCACTCGACTCTGTCGCTTGATAGCCAATATAAAAACGTGTGTTATAATTAAAATAATACCCCAAGTTAATAGCTGTTTTTGAGTTCTGAAAAGTACTGTCTTGTTTGAATATATTTAGTTCTGCTTTAATTCCCAATGGGCTTTTAAAAATATAGGGGAGTTCCATCCCCAGATTAAACGTTTTTTGGTCTTGACCGTCGCTTTTCCAATACAGCGATAATTTTTCTCCGGAATTCAAAACATTGTTCAAAACCAAATCCAGATATCCACTAAAAATAACTTTCTTGCTTTCGTTATTGGTGAAACCTAAGAAACCATCAAAAGTGTTTGGTTTTGTTTTTTCTAAATAGACATAAATTTTGGTAGAGTCTTTTGTGAAAAGAATTTCAGGATATTTACTTTGTTTAACAAATCGGAACTTTTCAAAATCATTGTAAAGTTTGTCTAAGTTCTTTTGATTGAAAACTTTATTCCGATATAATCGTATGATATTTTTTTTATGCCCTTCCGGAAATTTATCATAACCGTTAATGACAATATCGTTTACCTGTCTTTTTATTTCAGTTGTAATTGACAAGTTGGCAGAAAGAAAGTCTTTTGTTTTTTGAATGTTAACTAGTTTTACTTTCGCCATAGAAAAACCAGTGGTTTCTAATTTTTTTAAAGTGGCATTTAAAAAGGCTTCTATTTCTTCAAAAGGAATTGTCAAGGTATCGTTTTTTATGCTGTAAATTCCGGCGACGTTTTCTTGCGATTTTATACCTATATATATCCGCGCATTATTTATTTTTTTTCCGAGATTGTATTTGAAGTAAAATGTGGAGTCATTTAGCTTAAAATTTTCAGCAAGCTGACTTTCCATATATCCTTTTTTGGTAAGCTTTTCGTAAAATAAATTATTCTCGTCCAAAATTGATTTGGCGTTTTTGTGTTTCAAAACATAGCCTATACTATCTATAATTTTGTTTTCTTTTTCGTTTTGTCCGATAATTTTCTGATGAAATTCCTGAGCAGAAATGTTTCCGCTGATTATAAATATAAAAAAAAAGAGAAAAATCTTTTTCAAAAGGCCTAATTGTTTGCCTCAAAATAACGCAAAAAATCTGTTTTTATTGTTGTTTATCGAATCTAAAAAGAATGTCTTTGAAATAGCCATTTGAAAAGCCTGAGTTTTTAAAGCCCATGGTCATAAAATGGCTATTCTTTATTCCATTAAAAGACAAATATTTAGTTCGTAAAAAAATTAATTAATTATGATTTGTTTCATTGAAAATAATTACTACATTTGCAACCCCTAAAAAAGCGGGAATTTAATAAATAAAGAAAAATTAGTATTTAATTATGCCAACAATTCAACAATTAGTAAGAACAGGAAGAACTCAGATCACTAAGAAGAGTAAATCGGTTGCTTTAGATTCTTGTCCTCAAAGAAGAGGTGTTTGTACGCGTGTTTACACTACTACTCCAAAAAAACCAAACTCTGCAATGCGTAAAGTAGCGCGTGTGCGTTTGACTAATGGGAATGAAGTGAATGCTTACATCCCAGGAGAAGGACACAATCTACAAGAGCACTCGATAGTATTAGTGAGAGGCGGAAGGGTAAAAGATTTACCAGGAGTTAGATACCACATTGTGCGTGGTGCGCTTGACACATCAGGTGTAGCAGGAAGAACACAAAGAAGATCTAAGTATGGTGCTAAACGCCCAAAAGAAGCAAAAAAGTAATTTAAAAACTTTTAAAGTAAAGACATGAGAAAAAGAGCGGCAAAGAAAAGACCACTTTTACCAGATCCAAAATTTAACGATCAGTTAGTAACACGTTTTGTAAACAACTTAATGTGGGATGGTAAGAAATCGACAGCTTTCAAAGTATTTTATGATGCTATGGAAATTGTAGAAACAAAAAAGAACAATGATGAAAAATCATCATTAGAAGTATGGAAAGATGCTTTAACAAACGTTATGCCTCACGTAGAAGTACGTAGTCGTAGAGTGGGTGGAGCAACATTTCAAATCCCTATGCAAATTCGTCCGGATAGAAAAATCTCTATGGCCATGAAGTGGATGATACTTTATGCACGTAGAAGAAACGAGAAATCGATGTCGGGTAAATTAGCTTCTGAAATTTTAGCTGCGGCTAAAGAAGAAGGTGCAGCTGTTAAAAAGAGAATGGATACTCACAAAATGGCAGAAGCAAATAAAGCATTCTCTCACTTCAGATTTTAATATTTAAGAAATGGCTAGAGATTTAAAATTAACAAGAAACATTGGAATTGCAGCTCATATTGATGCAGGTAAAACTACTACAACTGAGCGTATATTATTCTATACTGGAAAATCACACAAAATAGGTGAGGTGCACGATGGTGCTGCAACTATGGACTGGATGGCACAAGAGCAAGAAAGAGGTATTACAATTACTTCTGCAGCTACTACTTGTGAATGGA
>CANJWG010000027.1 GCA_947478365.1 Flavobacteriaceae bacterium
ATGTAGTTCATTTTTTAAGTATCAAAGTTGCAAGGTGCCAAAGTTACAAAGTTTATTGCATAAAAAAACCACTCGCTTTCGTGAATGGTTTAATATAAATGAGACTCTAAAATTATTATTTTGAGTGTTTAGCGTATTTAGTTTTAAATTTATCAATACGTCCTGCAGTGTCGATAAGTTTAGATTTACCTGTGTAAAAAGGATGAGAAGTTCTAGAAATCTCCATTTTGAATACTGGATATTCAACACCTTCGTGAGTGATTGTTTCTTTTGTTTCTACTGTTGATTTAGTAATAAAAACATCATCGTTTGACATGTCTTTAAAAGCAACTAATCTATAATTTTCTGGGTGAATTCCTTGTTTCATTTTGTAAATCTTTTTATTGTTATGAAGTAGTTTTGTTTTGAAGCTTTCACTTTGAAAGGTATAAACTAGCTACAACTTTTATTTATCTTTTTAATTTAGCGTGTGCAAAAATACAACTATTTTACAATAATCAAAGACTTCTGTAACTTTTTTTAATTGTCATTCACATAATATGTGATAATAATGGAATTACTATATTTGTTTAATAATTCAAAACAAAAAATAATGAATGAAATTATAAAGAAAAACGGTGTTACCTATGGTGCTATTTTAGGTCTAATTTCTATTGCATCCACAACTCTTATTTATGTCACTGATATAAAGCTATTTATGAGTTGGTGGATTGGAGGAATTAGCCTTATTTTAAATATTATGATTGGTATTTTTTTAGTTTCGAATACTAAAAAACAACTAAATAACACCATCAGTTTCAAAGATGCTTTTTCTGTTTATTTCATAGCAGGAGTACTTGGAAGTACTGTTTCAGCTTTGTTCAATTACTTTTTGTTTAATTTCATTGATCCTCAAGCCAAAGAAACCCTTAAAGAAATGACCATCAAATATACTGTTGAAATGATGGAAAAATTTGGAACACCAAAAGAAGTTTTAAACCAAACTATAACCGAATTGCAAAAAGCCGATAATTATTCTTTAGAAAATATATTTATGGGATTATTATTTGTGTATCTAATTGTTGCTATTTTTGGCTTAATTTTGGCTGCTATTTTCAAATCTAAATCACCTTCATCTCAAGGATTATAAATGAATCTATCCATCATAATTCCGCTTCTTAACGAACAGGAATCTTTACCTGAATTACAGCAATGGATTGTCAAAGTAATGACAACCCACAATTATTCTTATGAAGTTATTTTCATTGATGATGGGAGTACGGATGAGTCGTGGCAAATTATTGAAAAACTTTCGAAAGAAAATACAAATGTGAAAGGAATTCGTTTCCTTACCAATTTTGGAAAATCCCAAGCTTTACATGCCGGTTTTGCTAAAGCTAAAGGAGACGTAATTATTACTATGGATGCCGATTTGCAGGATAGCCCGGAGGAAATTCCGGATTTATTCAACATGATAACCAATCAAAATTATGATTTGGTTTCAGGTTGGAAAAAGAAACGTTACGATTCGGTTATAGGTAAAAATTTGCCTTCCAAATTATTTAATTGGGCTGCCCGAAAAACGTCTGGTGTTAAACTTAATGATTTCAACTGCGGCTTAAAAGCATATAAAAATATCGTTGTCAAAAACATAGAAGTATCAGGAGAAATGCACCGTTACATTCCTGTTTTGGCCAAAAATGCCGGATTTGGAAAAATAGGCGAAAAAGTGGTGATACATCAAGCCAGAAAATATGGTGAATCAAAATTTGGCATGAGCCGTTTTATAAATGGTTTTTTAGATTTGATTACGATTTGGTTTTTATCTAAATACGGCAAACGACCAATGCATCTTTTTGGCGCACTTGGTGTCATTATGTTCATTATCGGGTTTTTATCTACTTTTTTTATTATTGGAATAAAACTAATGAAGCTATTTGTGTTCCATGAACCAACAATTTTAGTTGCTGCAAATCCGCTTTTCTATATTGCCTTAACGGCAATGATTATTGGTTCGCAACTATTCTTAGCCGGATTTTTGGGTGAAATCATTTTAAGAACCAAAAACAATGAAGAGCGTTATAAAATTTCGGGAGAGCTAAATCTGTAATTCACCCGAGGCACTCAAGCCAAAGGCGAACTGAGCAAAGCTAAAGCCGAACTGAGCGTAGCTAATACCTCAAACACAAATAAAATTTAGATTATGCACATTGAAAAAAATATAGTAGACAAAGTAAACGAATGGCTTACGCCTACATTTGACCAAAAAACACAAGACGAAATCAAAGAAATGATGACTTCTTCTCCGAAAAACTTAGAAGAAAGTTTCTATAAAAATTTGGAGTTTGGAACGGGTGGAATGCGAGGAATAATGGGTGTTGGAACCAATCGCATCAACAAATACACGCTTGGAAAAAACACTCAGGGCTTATCCGATTATTTAAAAAAATCATTTTCTGGTGAACAACTGAAAGTTGCTATTGCTTATGATTGTAGACATAACAGCGATACGCTGGCCAAAGTCGTTGCTGATGTTTTTTCAGCAAACGGAATTCAAGTCTACTTATTTTCTGAAATGCGACCAACTCCTGAACTATCTTTCGCGGTCAAACATTTAAATTGTCATGCTGGAATTGTTTTAACTGCATCACACAATCCGCCGGAATACAACGGATACAAAGTATATTGGCAAGATGGTGGACAAATTGTGCCTCCAAATGATGTTGAAATTGTTCAAGAAATTGAAAATTTAAATTACAGCGAAATCAAATTTGACGCTAACGAAAGTCTGATTGAATATATTGATGTTGCCGTTGATGAAGCTTTCACCAAATCTACAGTGGATAATGCAAGTTTCAACACATCGGCAGAAGCCAGAAAGAATTTAAAAATCGCTTACACTTCGTTACACGGAACATCTATAAAAATGGTTCCAAAAGTTTTGGAAAAAGCAGGTTATACCGATGTAAATATTGTTCCGGAGCAAGCAGAACCAAACGGAAATTTTCCAACAGTAATTTCTCCAAATCCTGAAGAACCGGAAGCATTGACAATGGCTTTAGCTTTAGCAAATAAAATAAACGCGGATATCGTTTTTGGAACTGATCCGGATAGTGACCGACTTGGCGTTGCTGTTAGAAATAACAAAGGTGAAATGCAGTTGTTAAACGGAAATCAAACGATGGTTGTTATGACGCATTATCTTTTGGACCAATGGAAAAAAGCAGGAAAGATTAATGGCAAACAATTTATTGGTTCAACGATAGTCTCAACCCCAATGATGCTCGAATTGGCTTCGGCTTACGAGGTCGAATGCAAAGTAGGTTTAACCGGTTTCAAATGGATTGCTAAGTTTATTAGAGATTTTCCCGAACTTGAATTTATAGGCGGAGGTGAAGAAAGTTTTGGTTATATGGTTGGTGATGCTGTGCGCGATAAAGATGCTGTTGGAGCAATTTTATTAATGTGTGAAATTGCGGCGCAAGCCAAAGAGAAGGGAAGCTCAGTTTACAAAGAGTTAGAACAAATGTATGTTGACTTCGGCTTTTATAAAGAACATTTGATTTCGATTACCAAAAAGGGAATTGAAGGCGCAAACGAAATCAAGCAAATGATGGTTGACATGCGTGAAAATCCAGTTTCCGAAATCAATGGACAACGTGTAATTATGGTTGAAGATTATCAGAATTCAACCGCCAGAAATCTATTGAGTAAAGATACCCAAACTTTACATATTCCAAAATCGGACGTTTTGATTTATTATTTAGAAGACGGTTCTAAAATTTGCGCACGCCCTAGTGGTACCGAACCTAAAATTAAATTCTATTTTAGTGTCAATGTGGCCATAGAAAGTATAAGTGAAATACCTACTGCTGATGCTTTTTTAGACAATAAAATCAAAAATATAATTTCAGAAATGCAGTTGAACTAATGGATAGTAATCTCAAAAAATTAATTCCTTTTGCCTTAAAATACAAGAATAATGTAATTTTAAACATTGTCTTTAATATATTCTATGCCTTCTTTTCTACATTGGGAATGGTTTCTATCATTCCTACTTTGAAAGTTCTTTTTAAAGAAACGGAACAAGTAACAGTTCATCCAACGTATAGAGGTATTGGCTATTTGGGCAAATACGGTGAAGATTTATTGAATTATTATATTACGAAATTATCAACTGAAAGAGGGGAAGAATATGCACTTTTACTTGTAGTCTCTATCGTAATCGTAATTTTTTTACTGAAAAATATTTTCAACTTCCTCGCTTCTTTTCATATTACCCGATTAAGAACCGGTGTTTTAAAAGATTTAAGAGAAAAATTATACCGTAAAATTATTCATCTTCCTGTTTCTTATTATTCTGATACCAGAAAAGGCGATGTAATGTCGAGAATGCTTGGCGATATTAATGAAGTACAAAACTCTTTCTTCCAAGTATTAGAATTAGTAGTTCGAGAACCGTTGACCATCATTTTCTCGATTGTTGCGATGCTGGCAATCAGCTCTAAACTGACACTATTCGTATTTATTTTTATTCCAATTTCAGGTTTAATTATTTCAAGAATTGGAAAAAATCTGAAAGCTAAATCCACTAAAGCTCAACAGGAAACTGGATATTTCATATCTATTTTAGACGAAACTTTGGGCGGTATGAAAGTCGTAAAAAGCTATAATGCCGAAAATATTTTTATTGAAAAATTCAACAATTCAGTAAAAAAATTGCAGCAGTTATCCAACAGTATCGGAAACAAAAGCAACTTAGCTTCTCCGATGAGTGAATTCCTCGGAATTCTTACCATAGCGGTACTTTTATGGTATGGTGGTTATATGGTTTTGGTAGATAAATCTTTGGCAAGCACTGCATTTATAGGTTATATTGCTTTAGCTTACACCATTTTGACTCCTGCTAAAAATATTTCAAAAGCATCGTATCAGGTGAAAACCGGATTAGCAGCAGCCGAACGTGTTTTTTCTTTGATGGAGCAAGAAAATGATATTACTAGCAAAGAAAATGCAATACATAAAACCACTTTTGAAAATGGAATTCATCTAGAAAATATCAATTTCAAATATGAAAATGAAAATGTTTTGAAGAATTTTTCGTTAGATATTCCAAAAGGAAAAACAGTAGCATTAGTTGGACAATCTGGAAGTGGGAAAAGCACCATTGCCAATTTACTCACCCGTTTTTATGACGTTAACGAAGGCAAAATAACCATAGACAACGTTGACATCAAAGACATGGATTTGCATTCGCTTCGCGGGTTAATGGGATTAGTAACGCAAGATTCTATCTTGTTCAATGATACTATTAAAACCAATATTGCTTTGGGTAAACCATATGCTTCCGATGAAGAAGTAATTGAAGCTTTAAAAATTGCTAATGCCTTTGAATTCGTTAAAGAATTACCAGAAGGAATCTATACCAACATTGGTGATAGCGGAAACAAACTTTCGGGTGGACAAAAACAACGTTTATCAATTGCGCGTGCTGTTTTGAAAAACCCACCGATAATGATTTTAGATGAAGCTACTTCGGCTTTGGATACCGAAAGCGAACGATTGGTACAAATTGCTCTGGAAAACATGATGCAAAACCGAACATCTATAGTTATTGCACATCGTCTTTCAACCATTCAAAAAGCAGATATCATTGTGGTAATGCAAAAAGGAAAAATTGTGGAGCAAGGAAATCACGAAGAACTTTTAGCCAAAAACGGCACTTACTCTAAGTTGGTTTCGATGCAATCATTTGATTAACATTAAAAAAATTTTATATGAAAAGAGAATATTTTGGAATGCTATTTATAATTGCATTTGTGGCTTCAATTTTTATTGCTGAAGAATTTTTTGGCGAAGTAAGAGTAACACATTGGTTAAGTACTTTTATTGTTGTTTGGGTTATGCTAGCATTCCAGGTTGGGCAATATTCCATGCGTTTCCCAAAAGCTTTTTAAATCGGCTTATAACTAATCACTTTCCATTCTTTATCCAATAAATTCACGAACTGATATTGAAGGCTGTCTTTAGCATCAAATTCGCCATTTTTATTGGTGTCTTCAATGGTTCTAAAATAAAGAAGGTTTTTAGATTCGATGATTTTCCAATCGATTAATTCTTGAAAATCGGTTGAAAGTTTGGTGAATTTTTGTCCTGAAATTGTGCTTATGTACAACGATTTTATATCGCTGCTGTCTAATTTTCCGTCTTTGTTTGTATCCATATCAGCCAAAGAATAGACCAATAATTGCTGTTTGCTTTTATTATCAGCAAAAGTCTTTAAATAAGTTGCCGTTTCAATTAAAATTTGTTTATCTGTCAAAGCATAAATCGTATCCTTCCCTATTTCCTGAAACTTCAAATTCTTCAAATAACCTGTAATTTGGTATTCGCCATAATTAGAAACGGTAAAACTTTTCTCTGAATCGTATGAAGATTTCATTCCTTTTCCGTTGCCTGACATCACGCCAATTGGGTGAATTAAAAAATTCGTTCCCTCCATATTGATAGGCAAATCAGCGACTTCAATCTGATTGGCATCAGACACAACTTCAGGTTTTGCTTTTGAAGTTGTTTCGTAAGTAACTTTAGGCTTTTCTGCTTCTTCTTTTTTGCAGCTTACAAAAAGACCCACAAAAACCATAACGATATAGAGAAAGTAATTTTTCATTTTCATAAAATTGATTCCCAAAATTAGTGAATTATTTCTACAATTTCGCCGTCAACTTTACATTGAAAACCCGAGTAGTCATATAATTTGGAATGCCGTATTGATTTTTGGTATACACATCGCGAACCCAAGTATTAGTAATCGCATTTTGGTTGTTGAACAAATTGTAAATTTCAAATCCAACCGATAAATCTTTGAATTTTTTTAACCAATGTCCTTCAGGTCTTTCGTTGTTTCTTTCGGTCAGTACATAAGAAAACCCAACATCGGCACGACGGTAATCACGCAAACGACTTTGATAGACATAAGGATCAGCATAAGAAGGCGAACCTCCGGGCAAACCGGTATTGTAAACCAAATTCATATACAATTTCATATTAGGAATATTAGGCATATAATCCTGGAATAGAATTCCAAATTTTAATCTTTGATCAGTTGGACGGGCAATATAGCCTCGATCGTTTTGATTTTCTTCTGTCTTCATATACCCAAAACTCAACCAAGATTCTGTTCCGGGAACAAATTCTCCATTCAATCGCATGTCCAAACCATAAGCATAAGCCACTGCATCATTGTTAGCGCGATATCGAATTCTGACATTTTCCAAAGTATATGTGTTTACATCTGTCATTGTTTTATAATACGCTTCCGCAACCAATTTGAACGGACGATTATTCATTTTGAAATTGAAATCATTACTCAACACAAAATGAATCGATTGTTGGGCTTTTACATTCGGATTTACTACGCCATTTTGATCTCTCAACTCACGATAAAATGGCGGTTGATGATAATAACCAACCGACAAACGGAATAACATATCTTTTTCCCAATCGGGTTTTAATGTCAATTGCGCTCTTGGACTGAAAACAGTTTGCTGTTTGGCTCCTGTAATTCCATCGCCCGAAACTAACCAACTATGAAAACGGGCACCTGCGGTAACCCAGAATTGGCTTTCTCCAATTTTGGTTTTAGTATTCCATTGTGCAAATCCAGAAAATCTATCGATATCAACAAAATTGGTAGCTCTAACATTCTGATAAGGAACCAACGGACCAACATACGGATTGTAAGGCTGGTCATTTGGAATGTCGATTATTGGCGGGTTAATATTAAAACCAGCAGAGTCAATAACTTCCCACTCTACTATTCGGTCTCGAATATTTTCACGAGTGTATTTAAAACCCCAATCTATTTGGTGTTTCTTGTTATTAATTTGGTGGGTTCCTTTAATTTCGGCATTAACGATTAAAGCATCTAAATCGTTTCTGGCGTGGTTTAATTGTGTCCCAATGCCTCGATTAAATGTAACCTGTCCTAAAGTTTCCGAACCAATATTTGGATCAACTTCTCCCAAAAAATAGGCTGCATAAATATCAAAATATTCTTGTTCTTGGGTGTGATAAATTGAACTTATTAATCTAAACGTGTTATTTTCATTTGCAACATAATTGGTTTTGAAAGCCCCAAACAGCGTTTGGTATTTATCATTTTCCTGGCCTTCATAAAAGACTTGCAAAGCAATTGGCTCATCGATAGTTCCGAAATTGGTTTGTCGAGTTAAAGGTTGGTAATTGTATTTATTTTGAGAAATATTACCTAAGAAACTGAACTGCCATTTTGTATTTGGATTGAAATTCACATTCGTTTGAACATCGGCAAATGTTGGTCTGAAATTAGTTTGAGTTTCCTGACTGTTGACCAAAAGTGAATTATCGCGGTAACGAATTCCTGTAATGGCGGACCATTTTTTATTTTTAGAAATTCCTTCGCCTGTCAAACTTCCACCAAGAAAACTAGCTTCTGCCGCTATGCTGTATTTTGTTGGTTTTCTATATGTAATATCTAAAACCGATGATAACTTATCTCCGAATTTTGCCTGAAATCCACCCGCTGAAAAGTCAACATTTTGAACCATATCAGTATTGGTAAAACTCAATCCTTCTTGTTGACCTGAACGAATTAAGAATGGACGATAGACTTCAATTTCGTTTACATAAACCAAATTCTCGTCATAATTCCCACCACGAACAGCATATTGAGTACTCAATTCGCTGTTAGAATTAACACCGGCAAAAGTTTTTAATACACTTTCAATTCCGGCATTGGCACTGGGATTTCTTCGAATAGTTTCCGGCTCAATAGAGGTAATTCCCTGAACTCTTCGCCTACTGCTGGTAACTACTACATCTTGTAATTGTTCTGCTTTGTCATTCATCATTACATGATACTCAAAATTTTCTCCAGGTTTTAATTGAATAGGCACGGTAATGCTTTTTAGAGCGGTATGTGTAAAAACAAGAATTATTTTTTGATTGGCGGGAACTGTTAATTCATAAAAACCATTTCCATCTGTTGTTGCTGATTTGGTTTGGTAACTTATAGTAACGCCTTCAATTGGTTTGTTCTTTTCGTCGAGAACTATTCCGGCAACTTTAGCAGTTTGATTTTGAGCAAAAGCAATGATACTTAATGTAAAAAAAAGCAGTGTAAAAAGGAATGTATTTGTTTTCAAATTGCAACGTTAAGGTTTTTGACTTCTAAAAAATTGTGTTTCAAAGATAGTAGAATTTCCAACATTATCGGTAATGACAATTTTTAAATCATTCTTTCCTTCATCAACAATACCATCTGAAAAATGATGAATAAGCTTTTTGGTTTTGGGATCATATTCCAATAAAATCCATTTACCATTTAAATAACCATCATAACTTTTTATTCCTGACGACTCATCAGAAATCGTGAATTGCAATTCATTCAGATTGCTAATCCATTTTCCCCCAATACGCTTTTGCGCTTTTATTTTGGGTGGTTTACCATCTTTGATGAGCTTGTATTCGCCCAAATATTTAGTGTAGATAGTAAACGAGTTTTTATAGCGTTTAGTATTGTAGAAGTTGATTTTTTTTTCGTTAACCATTCCTATGAACATTTTTTCTCTATCTTTTTGAGGCGTTAAACTATCTTCAAAAGTGATTGAAAAATTGGAAAATGCTGGAACTATATCTTCATGAAGTTTTAAGGTGCCTTTTTTTACATCAAAATTCATATAAAAATCATCATAGAAAGTATTTGCCGGGAAATTAACTGTAACATTATCGACTGAAAAAATGTTTTCTTTTTTTGCTTTTAAAAAAAAATTAGACGTTATAGGCACTTCGGCAACTTTGGCTGACAAAGCTGAATATTGAATCGGAATAAAAATTTTGGCGATGTTTTCACTAAAGTCAGCAACTTCTATCCGATAGGATTGCGTTATATTACTTGAAACTGTAATTACTCCATTATTTGAACTCGGTTTTATAATACTCAACGAATATGGATTTTGCATAAATAATTTTTGGACTCGCTGTCCAAGCTTTTTATATCTCCCATAATCAATCAAAGCATTAACCATTCTAGTTTCATCGAAAGAAAACGTATCAAATTGATACCCAAAATCGTTTTTTCCATTGAGAAAAGTCGCTACTCTGAAAATCCCGTTAGAATTCCATGAAACGTCATCATAATCAAAAGTTGTTATTCCAAAACCTATTTTACCTGTCGCCGAAATCTTTTCTGCTAAATACGTTCCATCATCCTGCAATGATAAATTAACGGAAATTGGTCTTTTAGATTCATTAACTATACTGTCGTCTCCTAAAGGATAAACCCACAAACTGTTTATGGCCGGTCGCTTCGAATCGGTTATAACCGAATCAAATCCAAAATACATTGGATTAATAATTTTTTCGGAATTTGTATCACGAATCTCAAAATGCAGATGCGGACCATCAGAGCCGCCAGTGTTTCCTGAAATGGCAATAATATCGCCCTTTTTAACAATTAAATCACTTGAATTTAAAGTAATATCAATTTCAAAAGATTTGGCTTTGTATTGTTCATTTTTTATGGTTTTTTCAATTTCTCCATAACCCGATTGTAAATGTCCGTAAACAGTGGTGTAACCATTTGGGTGCGTAATATAGATGGCTTTTCCATAACCAACTTCTGAGATTTTTATTCTGGACACATAACCATCGGCAACGGCATAAATATTTAAACCTTCTTTTTGCTGGGTTTTGCAATCAAAGCCCGAATGAATATGATTGGGGCGCAGTTCACCAAAATTTCCTGAAAGCTGAATTGGAATCTCGAGTGGTGAACGAAAATAATCTTTTGGATATTGAGTTTGTCCAAATACTGAAATCGAAAATAAAAAAACAAAACAAAAATTTCTCATAAAAAGTTGTTTTTGCTAAGATACTTAAAAGTGGGTAAAAATTTACAACAGAACTACTTTTTATAACTCCTTAAAAAACAATTTATTATAATTTCGTCTCAAAATTGCGATAAATAATTGTCAAAAATATTGCGAAAACGAAATAGAATCCTAACTTTGTGAAGTAAGTAATGAATAAAGTATTTGATGAGTGAAATTGCAGAAATAATTGATTCTGTTGAAAATAGAGTAGCAAAACTTTTTACTAAAATAAATAGTTTAGAGCAGGCTTCTATTTCAATTAAAGGGCAATTAGATAAAGCTGCTGCTGTGATTCAAAAGCAATCTGATGAGATTGCCGCTTTGAAATCGGAATGCGAATCTCTTAAAATGGCTAATTCATTATTAGGCGGTGAAGAAAATAAACGAGATACAAAGCTTAAAATAAATTCATTAATCCGAGAGATAGACTACTGTATAGCGCAGTTATCAGACTAAAAACATGGATGAAAAGCTTAAAATAAAATTATCAATTGCAGACAGGGTTTACCCGTTAACGGTCGACTTATCTCAAGAAGAAGGGCTGAGAAGTGCTTCCAAAAAAATTGATGCGATGATTAAGCAATTCGAGGAAAACTATGCTGTTCGCGACAAACAAGATGTATTGGCCATGTGTGCTTTACAATTTGCTTCGCAAGTAGAACAAAAAAAAGTTGACAGTTCCATTGACAGTAAAGATCTTGAACGATTGAAAAAAATTAATGATTTAGTAGGAGATTATCTCGAAAAAAAATAACGTTCTTATCACATAGGATTACAATACCGCCTACATTAGATTTTAATTGGTAAACTCAACACTAACAAATTAGAATGAGCAAATCGTCGTTACTAAAGCACGCCACTTTATCGTGGATCCTTGACCAACGAGTTAGCTCAAAACTTGTCTTTTCGAGTTTATGCATTCACCTAATGTAGGCTTTTTTTATATATAAACACAAACAAAAAAATGGAAACAATACTAATTATAGTTGCGCTTATAGGTGGAGTTGCTGGAGGTTTTGGAGTTGCAAAATTCCTCGAAAAAAGTAATATCTCCAACATGGTTAAAAATGCTAAAAAAGAAGCTGCATCAATTTTAAAAGATGCCAATCTTGAAGCTGAAAATATCAAGAAAGACAAGTTATTACAGGCAAAAGAAAAGTTTTTAGAATTAAAATCAGAGCATGAGCAAGAGATTTTAAATAAAGACAAACGAATTGCCGAAACAGAAAAAAGAACTCGCGACAAAGAGTCTCAAGTCTCAAGTGAATTAGCAAAAGCTAAAAAAGTAAACGACGATTATGAAGCCAAAACAACAGAATACACTTCGAAAATTGAGTTGTTAGACAAAAAACAACAAGAACTTGAAAAGCTTCATAAAAGTCAGGTGCAACAGCTTGAAGTTATCTCCGGTCTATCTGCTGAAGATGCTAGAGAACAATTGGTAGAAAGCTTAAAAGCCGAAGCCAAAACTAAAGCGATGTCGCATATTCAAGATACTATTGAAGAAGCAAAATTAACAGCCCAACAAGAGGCTAAAAAAGTCATCATAAACACTATTCAACGTGTTGGAACGGAAGAAGCTGTTGAGAATTGTGTTTCTGTTTTCAATATTGAATCGGATGATGTTAAAGGTAGAATCATTGGTCGTGAAGGAAGAAACATCCGTGCGCTTGAAGCGGCAACTGGAGTTGAAATTATTGTTGACGATACACCAGAAGCTATTATACTTTCTTGTTTTGATCCGGTTAGAAGAGAAATTGCTCGTTTGTCATTACACAAATTAGTAACTGACGGTAGAATTCACCCAGCTCGAATTGAAGAAGTGGTGGCTAAAACAACCAAACAAATCGATGACGAAATTATTGAGGTTGGTAAACGTACCGTAATCGATCTAGGAATTCACGGCTTGCATCCTGAGTTAATTAAAGTGGTTGGTAGAATGAAATACCGTTCCTCATACGGACAAAACTTATTACAACACTCGCGCGAGGTTTCTAAACTTTGTGGAATCATGGCTGCCGAATTGGGCTTGAATGTTAAATTAGCCAAACGTGCCGGTTTACTTCACGATATTGGGAAAGTGCCTGACGCAGAAAGTGATTTACCACACGCATTATTAGGAATGCAATGGGCAGAAAAATTTGGAGAAAAAGAAGAAGTTTGCAACGCCATTGGAGCGCATCACGATGAGATTGAAATGAAATATTTAATCTCTCCAATAATTCAAGTTTGTGACGCGATTTCGGGTGCAAGACCTGGCGCTAGACGTCAAGTTTTAGATTCATACATACAACGATTAAAAGATTTAGAAAATATAGCTTTTGGATTTAATGGTGTTAAAAATGCTTATGCTATTCAAGCCGGACGTGAACTTCGTGTAATTGTTGAAAGTGAAAAAGTAAGCGATGAAAATGCAGCTAGTCTTTCTTTTGAGATTTCGCAAAAAATTCAAACGGAAATGACTTATCCTGGTCAGGTTAAAATCACGGTTATTCGTGAAACCAGAGCAGTGAATATAGCCAAGTAAAGTTTATACTGATTTTTTTAAAAAAGACTTGTCCCAAAAAGGCGAGTCTTTTTTTATGTCTTTCGAGGATGAAAAGAATTGATAATTTGTGTCAAATGTTTTCGGTCTAAATGCACGTAAATTTCAGTGGTAGTAATAGATTCATGCCCTAGCATCATTTGAATAGAACGCAAATCGGCACCGTTTTCAAGTAAATGTGTTGCAAATGAATGTCTAAGTGTATGTGGACTTATATTCTTCTGCAAATTAATCTTTATTGCCAACGTTTTGATGATTGTAAAAATCATAGCGCGGGTAAGTTGTTTTCCTCTTCGATTTAAAAATAGTGTATCTTCAAAACCTTTACTTATATCAAGATGATTTCTGATTGAGTTTCTGTATAACTCAATATACTTCTGCGTTGACTTGGCTATAGGAACAAATCGCTGTTTGTTACCTTTTCCGGTTATTTTGATAAATCCTTCATCAAAAAACAAATCCGAAATTTTCAAGGTAGTAATTTCAGAAACACGAAGTCCACAACCATACAAAGTTTCAAGTATGGCTCTGTTTCTTTCGCCTTCAGGAGTTGACAAATCGATAGCTGCAATCAGATTATCAATATCGTCAATAGAAAGTGTGTCAGGGAGTTTTCTGCCTAATCTTGGTGCTTCAATTAACTCCATTGGATTGTCAGAACGATAATCTTCAAAAATAAGATAGGAGAAAAAACTTTTTAAACCGGATATAATTCTGGCTTGAGAACGAGCGTTGACTTCTTTGGAAACAGCATATATAAACTGTTGAATGGTTTCTTCATTTATTTTTTCGGGAGAAATGCTTATTTCATTTTCAACCATAAACTTAGACAAACGCTCCAAATCGAAAGTGTAATTTGCCACGGTGTTTTTAGACAAACCGCGTTCAATTTTGAGATAGGATTGAAAACTCTTGATATAACTGTTCCAGTTCATTGGACAAAGAAACGAAAAGAATGAGTAAAAAAAACCGCGCCTTTGGCGCGGTTTTATTAAATTTATTTTGTTACTGATTAGAATCTGTAACCTAAACCAATTTGGATACCAACGTTTTTAAGAGAACCGGCAGCATCTGAAATGTTTGCTAAACCTAAGTTATATCTAGCATCAAACATTAATCCTGATTCTAATTCGTAACCAGCTCCAAGTCCTAAACCGTAGTCCATAGATTTAACACCATCTTTGATAGTGTCATCTCCACCAGCTTTGAATGCCAACTCTGGACCAGCTTGTAAACTTAAACCATCCATAACATAGAACTTAGCCATGATAGGAATTCTTAAATAATTTAATTTTGCATCTTTTGCACCTTCGATTGAGTACATTAACTCTGGTTGTACGTGGAATTTTTCAGATACTGAAAAATCTACCAAACCTCCAAGGTAGAAGCCTCCATTAGGATCATTACCAGTAACATCACCTGTAAAGTTTGTACTTTGGTAACCCGCTTTTACCCCAAATTTTTTGTCTTGTGCATTGGCAAAAGTTGCAGTTAAAACAACTGCCATAGTTAAAATAATTTTTTTCATGCTCTTTAAATTTTTAAAATTAGTTGTGTAAATATAATATTTTTTTTCATTCGATTGAAAGGTATGCTATTTTTTTTAGAGGAATACTATAAATTTTAATCATAAAAAAACCGCGCCATTGGCGCGGTTAATAAAATATAATTTATATATCTTTTAGAATCTCCAACCTAATCTTAAGTTTGGATTAATTCCTGGTTTTAATGAAATTGCAGTTACACCATCTCCTCCATCTGGAGTAACGCTAGCAACACTTAAACCAAAGTTAACTTCAGCTCCTAGGTATACATTTGGCATGATATAATAATCACAACCAGTAAAAACTTGAGCTCCAAGACCTAGTGTTGATGTTTTTAATTCATCTTTAGCATACAAAATAGTTCCTTCATAACCCCAAAAAGTTGATAATCTATCAGTACCTTTCATGTGGTTTTCAATACCTACTCCTACAGCTAAAGCAAGAGCTGATTCTGCACCTTCCACACCAGTATCAGTGTAAGACAAGTGACCAGTAAATCTCATAGCTTTTGTACTACTAGAAAATTTTCTTAATCTAATACCTGCTGCATCTGTACCGTAAAATGTTGGATTTGCGAACATTGCATCACTAGATAAATTAGGAGTAAATGTTACCTCAAGTTGCATGTCACCAGCAGCTGGCTTTGTGTAACTTTGTGCATTAGCAAACGATAAAGCGAATACTGCAGCAACTGTTAAAATAATTTTTTTCATGTTTGTTTAATTTTTATGATTAATAAGTTCAAATTTATAAGTATTCCTTTTCTTTAAGCGTAAAGCGTCTTTGTAGTTATTAACAATGTTATTAACAAAAAATATGTTTAAGTCGTTATTTTATAGTGTTTTAAACCTAATTTAGGTTGTTAACAACGAGATGACGATTTAAAAAAACTCAATATTTTCAAAAATAAAATACATTTTTCCTGTTAAAAAGTGCTGTTTTTAGCTAAAACTAATCGCTCTGTTAAACTGTTTATTGCTATTTTTACAGAAATAATATATGTTACAATGAAAATAATAATTATAAATGGTCCAAACTTAAACTTATTAGGCAAGCGTGAGCCAGAAGTCTATGGCAACATGACTTTCGATACTTTTTATGACCAGTTGAAAAAGAGCTATCCGAACATAACACTTTCATATTTTCAGAGTAATATAGAAGGCGAGCTGATAGATAAAATACAGGAGGTTGGGTTTACGTATGATGGTATCATTCTGAATGCTGCGGCTTATACGCATACCTCTGTTGGTATTGGCGATGCGGTAAAAGCAATATCAACTCCTGTGATAGAAGTCCATATATCTAATACCTTTTCAAGAGAAACTTTCCGTCATCAGTCTTTTATTTCTCCAAATGCCAAAGGAATCATTATTGGCTTTGGATTGAAAAGTTATGAATTGGCGGTACAGTCTTTTTTGTAGTTACGCTAAGTGATGAAAAAGTTTCACATACATGCCGGCAGGCAAGCAGGGATAAAGGGAGAAAATTAAAATAACAAGGAAATAAACGAATTAACAAAAAAGCACTTTGTCATTTCGACGAAGGAGAAATCTCATTATCTGAATAATTTTATGTGATTTCTCCTTCGTCGAAATGACAAATCAGATTAAAAATTTAAGTCTATAATCCCTACCTACTGGGTGGCAGATCTATAAAACAATAAAACATTTATGAAAAAAATTACTTCTCTCCTATTTATATTGATTTCCCTCAATTGCATTTCTCAAATAAAAGGAACCGTAACTGATAACAAAGGAAATCCATTGCCGTTTGTAAACATCTTTGAAGAAAACACCTATAATAGCACTACCTCAAATGAGCAAGGAAAATTTGAATTAAATATCAAAATCCCAGGAAACCATAATATCATCTTTCAATATTTAGGGTATAAAACAATTAAACAAATTGTTGATTTAGATAAAACACCAATGTTGCTTGATGTTATGATGCAGGAAGAAAACATCACATTAAAAGAAGTTATCATCAATCCGAAAGATAATCCAGCGAATGAGATAATCAGGAATGCTATTAAAAATAAAAAAGAAAACTCTGAAAAGACCGCGCGCTATAAAGCCGATTTTTATTCGCGTGGAATTATTCGATTAAAAGATCTTCCAAAAACAATAATGGGCCAAAAACTCGATATGTTTGATGAAATTCTAGACTCCACAAGAAGCGGAATTATTTATCTGTCGGAAACGGTTTCGAAGATTACCTTTCAAAAACCGGATAAAATGAAAGAAGTTATCGTAGCTTCTAAAGTAAGCGGAAAAGACAACGGTTTTAGTTTCAATAATGCGGCTTCGGTGAATTTTGATTTTTATGAAAACTATCTTCCGTTTGAGATTAATGTTGTTTCGCCTATTGCTGATAATGCGTTCAACTATTATAAGTACAAATTTGAAGGTTCGTTTTTTACCGAGAATCGTCAACAAATCAATAAGATAAAAGTTATTCCGCGTCGCGAAACCGAACCTGCAATGGAAGGCTACCTATATATAGTAGATGATTCTTATGCTATTTATGCTACTGATTTATCTGTAAAGGGTAATCAAATGCAGGCGCCAGCTATAGATAAACTGACATTGAAACAGAGTTACAGTTACAATTCTAATAATAAAATTTGGGTTAAAAACACCCAGACACTCGACTTTGTAGCCGGTATTCTTTCTATTAAAGTCAATGGGCGATTTACTTATGTCTATTCTAATTTTGAATTTGAGAAACAGTTTGATAAGAAAACATTCACCAACGAAATTTTGTCTTTTCAAGAAAACGCCAATAAAAAGGAAGATTCGTTTTGGAATACCATTCGACCTGTTCCTTTAACAGAGGAAGAATCAACCGATTATATCAAGAAAGATATTTTGCAAACAAAAAAGAAATCAAAAGTTTATTTAGATTCTATTGATGCCAAACACAACAAATTTAAAGTGATGGATGTTTTGAAGGGCTATGGCTATAATAACTCTTTTAAAAAATGGTCTTTAATTTATGATGGCCCATTGAAATCAATCTCTTTCAATACGGTTCAAGGCTACCGAATTAACGCTGGCTTGTCTTATACCAAACGTGATGAAGATAAAAGAACATTTACTAGAATTAGTTCCCGATTTGATTATGGTTTCTCGGAAGAAAAGATACGAGCAACAGCCAACTACATACATAAATTTAACAACACCAACAACAGTTTATTGACATTAAACGGTGGAAGTTCAGCGAATCAATTTAACGGAAACAATCCTATTTCAAA
>CANJWG010000028.1 GCA_947478365.1 Flavobacteriaceae bacterium
ATTACAAGAGTTAAGAGTTTAATCAAATTTATTTTTGATATAGTATTTACTTTCTAAATCATCAAAGTCATCAATGATTGGTTTTGGCTTTGGCTTACTACCAACAGCTTTCTTTTTCCATAGTTCAAAATTGTCTTTAGGCAATCTTTTTCGCATTAATTCGGTCACTCCATTTTCAGTAAGTCCAAATTCTTCTTTAATTACTTCAAAAGGTTTTCTTTCCTCTTGTGCCATGCTGACAACTCTTTCTAATTCTTCATTGTCAAGTTCAACTAGTCTACTTTTTTTCATTTCTGTAAAAGCATTTATATAATAAGAATGTTAAATGATTAATTCGTATTCCAATATTAGTAAAAAAAATAATTAGTTTACAAACATCAATATATTTTTTTTAAATCTTAATAATTTGGAGAACGTCTTTTCTGAAAAGGAATTACCAACAAATTTGAAATTTTATTATTTTCTTCAGCTTTCATATGGGTGTCAACTCCGTAAATTAGTTTATCTCTGTCGAGTGTTTTAAAGGTGCCGAACAATCGATCCCAAACTGAAAAAATGTTACCATAATTACTATCAGTATAGGGCAAAACGTAATGATGATGGACTTTATGCATATCTGGCGAAACAATAAAATAGCTCAAAATCTTGTCAAGCTTTTTTGGTAAAGTAATATTAGCATGAGTAAATTGTGTAGCCACAACCGATAAGGTTTGGTATAAAAAAACCAACCACATAGGGCAACCCACAATCAAAACACCAAGAGTTGTAAAAATAAAGCGTAACACACTTTCTCCGGGATGATGTCTGTTTGCAGATGTAGTATCAATCCATGTATCAGTATGATGTATCAAATGAAAACGCCACAAAAATTTGACTTTATGCTCAATCAAATGAATTGAATAAGCTCCAATTAAATCCAACAATAGCAAACCCACAATGGTATAAAAACATATATTAAATTCGGGTAACCAATTTAAAAGTCCGAAATGATTTAGGGTTGCCCAATCAGCAGCTTTTAATAAAAACAAAGCCAAACAAAAATTTACAAGTATAGTAGTAACCGTGAAAAAGATATTAATTCCGGCATGTTGCCATTTGTTATAATTGAATTTATAAAGCGGTACTGCAGTTTCTATCAACCAAAAAAAAGCAATTCCACCAGCCAAAATAAAAGCTCTGTGTAAAGATGGAATGGTAGAAAAATAATTTATAATCTCGTTCATAGTTGCCGTATTTAGTTCAAATATAACAAAACTACTTATTTGATAATTCGAAAAGTAAGATTTATTCTTGGGCCAATAGACACAGCTGTTTTCGAAATCTGATGTTTCCAAAAATGCTGTGTGGTTCCTTTCATAATAAGTAAACTACCGTTTTCTAAATTGATTTTAAGTTTTTGATCCTTGATAGTATTGTGTTTCAAATGAAAAGGTCGCATGGAACCAAAACTGACCGATGCAATTACAGGATTCCTTCCTAATTCTTTCTCATTATCAGCATGCCATCCGTTGCTATCTTTTCCATCGCGATAATAATTAAGTAAAACGGTGGTGAAATTTTCATTACAAATTAATTCTATTTCATTTTTAATAAACATCAATAAGGGATTCCATGCATTAGGTTGCATAACAATGCTAGAATAGCTATAGGGTTTGCCTTGATTACCAAATAGTGATGTTAATCTAGGTTGCGGATGTGTTTTTCCAAAGACTGTAATTTGGTCTTGTTGCCATGGAATTTCATTTTTCAGTTTTTCGAAAAGTTCATTTGCTCGACTACTTTCAAAGAAATTTGGATAATATTCGATCTCGGCATCCGGAATATTAAAAGTGATTTTTTCTTTTGGGAAAAGTGAATTCACTATTTTATTGCTTCTTTAAATTTATATTCATTAAAACAATGGCAAAAATTATTAATAAAATTCCAATCCATTGGGATAGGATAACTGTTTCATTAAGCACTATAAAAGCTATGGTAACTGAAACAGGAAGTTCTAATGCGGAAACAATACTTCCAATACCTATACCTGTTAATGGAAAACCAGCATTAAGCAGCATTGGAGGTATTACGGTTCCAAAAACAGCAATCAAAATTCCCCATTTAAAAAAAATATCATAATTAAAAGGGGTATTCTGTGTGAGTATTGCAAATATAAAAACGATAATTACTCCACCCAAAAGCATATATAAACTTCGTTGAGCCGACGACATTGATATTGCTACTTTATTTGCGGCAAACATTGTCGTGGTGAATGATACTGCAGCTAAAAGTCCTAAAACGACTCCTTTCCAATTGAGTTCTACTTTGTTAAAAAAAACATTAGTTGCCAAAGCTGTTCCGAGTAAAACAATAACTACTGAAAGTATTTTAATTGGTGATGGAGCTTTTTTTTCTATTAACATTTCAAGAAATACTCCCATCCAAACAGTTTGCATTAACAAAACAATTCCAATAGAAACAGGAACATATTTTACAGCTAAATAATAAAAAATACTTGTAAATCCAGTTGAAGTACCTACTAACATCAATTTCTTTATATCTGATGAAGATGCTTTTACCACATTATTTCCTTTTTTATTCTTTTGAAATAAATTTATAAGAAATATTAAAAAAATACCAATTACAAACTGAGCGATAATTACTTCTGCAGGGGTATAATGAAGTCCTTGAGAACTTGTATCAACATAAGCTAATTTTACAAAAGTAGCAAGCATTCCGTAGCTTGTAGCACCAAGCCCAACAAGAAATACTCCTTTTAATACTTTATTTCCAAGCATGATTTTTATTTTTTAAAGCCGATAAAGATATAGAATTGAAATAGTTTTATAGGAAGATAATTTTAAAAAAAAACGCTTCGATAAAACGAAACGGTTTCTTTTGGAGCCGGCGGAGGGACTTCCAGAAACAAGTTCGTGATAAACTTCTCGCCCCAATTTCTTAGATAAAAAACCAACTCAATTGAGTTGGTTTTTTAATATAAAGGCCTGACAATATTCTTTAATCATTTCCCTGACAACTCTAAATTCGTTCATTATTTCAGGGGCAGCACTAGTAGACTTTGAAGGATCGGGAAAATTATGGTGAAATTTAACTGCTTTTGTTGGAAAGTAGGGACAATTTTCTTTAGCATTATCACAAACGGTAATTACATAATTAAAGGAGATATCACGATAATCTTCTACATTATTGGAAGTATGTTGAGATATATCAATATCATCTTCTTTCATAATGACAATGGCTAATGGATTTATCCCATGAGTTTCGATACCAGCGGAATAAACTTCGACTTTTTCGGAATTGGCAAAATGCGCTAAATAGCCATGTGCCATCTGACTTCGGCAACTGTTTCCGGTGCATAGTACTAATATATTTTTCATGTTTATTTCTTTTTAAAACTGCAGAAGATAAAATTTTGAACAGTATCAAAAGGCGTTTGATGATCTAAAGTGAAACTCTCGAGCAAATCGAAATCTTTTTCAAACAGTCCTTTTAATTTTAGTTCGTCATATTGTGTAATTTCTAACCCACTGCATTTTTTTGGTCCATTTTCAGAGAAAGTTCCAAGTACAAAATTTCCATTTTTGGTTATAGCAGAAGCAACAAGTTTAGCATATATAGCAATTTGTTTTTTCTCTGTTAAAAAATGAAAGGAAGCACGGTCGTGCCAAAAATCGAAAGTCGAATCTGGTTTGAATTCTAAAACATCAGAAACGATAAAAGTAACTTTGGCAGCATTAACTCCCAACCTATTTTTAATTCGCTCAATGGCTTTTGAAGAAATATCCAACAAGGTTAAATTAGTATAACCCAATTCTAACAAATTATCAATTAAATAACTATCACCACCACCAATATCGATGATTTTGGCATCTTTAGGAATCTTTAATTTCGCAACAAAGTACAAAGATGTATCTGGACTTTCCTGATACCAACTAACTTCTTTTTCTTGTTTGGTAGAAAACACATTGTCCCAATGTTCTTTTCGTTCCATAATTTTTAAACTAACAACCAAACTATATTTATAATTGTAAACTTTGGATCAAATCCGAAAATAACGTTCAGAAGTATTACCGACAAGGTAATAATAATTTTCTTTTTGTGTTTGATGGAGAACTCTTTCATCTAGGTAATAATTTTAATTTAGGTAACAACATGTAGTTGCTTTAGCGTTCCACTCACCTATTTTGACTTTCACTTTTTCTGCAGAAATGCCGCAAGAAGATTTTGTTAATATCATAATTTGTATTTTAAATTTAACAACATTTAGATTTTAACTTTAAGGAAATCGCTGAGAAATAATTTTCAAATTTTTGTAAGGTTTCCGTGTTTATACAATAACAAATTGCAGTTCCATCTATGCTTCCTTTGATGACACCAGCGTTTTTTAACTCTTTCAAATGCTGTGAAACTGTGGGTTGCGCCAAAGGCAATTCATTAACAATGTCACCACATATACAAGTGTCGACGGTCAACAAATATTCAATAATGGCAACTCTTGCCGGATGAGACAAAGCTTTGAATAAAGATGCTAATTCGTTTTGTTTGTTGGAAAAGAAATCTGATTTAGAAGCACCCATATATTTATTTTAATATTGCAATATTACAATAAAACAATAATACAAAACAAATAATTTCAAATAAAATTAATATTGTTTGTAAATCACAAAACTCTAAACTATAATCTTAAAATATTTTACTACTTTTGACACTCTAAAAAAATATCATTATGGCTTCAATAAAATTAGGAGGAAATCCAATAAACACTAGTGGTGAACTGCCAAAAGTAGGCTCTAAAGCACCTGATTTTCAATTAGTAAAAACAGATTTAGGCATTGCGACTTTAGCAGATTTCGCTGGAAGTAAATTGGTATTAAATATCTTTCCTAGTATTGATACCGTGACTTGCGCTACTTCAGTAAGAAAATTTAATTCAGATGCTAGCAAACTGCCAAACACCAAAGTTTTGTGCATTTCCCGCGATTTACCATTTGCTCAAAAACGCTTTTGTGGTGCTGAAGGATTAGAAAACGTAATTAACTTATCCGATTTTAAAACTGGAAATTTTGGAAAAGAGTACGGATTAGAAATTATAGATAGTGTGCTTTCTGGTTTACATTCAAGAGTAGTTATTGTGTTGGACGAAAATGGAGTAGTAAAATACTCAGAGCAAGTACCTGAAATAGCAGACGAGCCAAACTATGAATCCGCTTTAGCTGCTTTATAATAATTTACTATGGAATTTGAAAAAGACAACTCTTTTTTTACAGGAAGATTAAAAAGCATAGGATTTGCAATGAAAGGGGCTTATAAACTTATTATGACTGAACACAGTGTAATGGTCCAATTTTCATTAGCCATTTTACTTGTAATTGCAGGATTCTATTTTCATATTTCAAGAGAAGAATGGATGATGCAAACTTTGGCTTTTGGTTTGGTTTTAGGAGTTGAAAGTCTTAATACGGCTGTCGAAAAAATTGCCGATTTCATTCATCCTGAATTTCACGATAGAATTGGTTTTATCAAAGACATTGCTGCAGGGGCTGTAATGTTTTCTGCTGCTGCTGCCATTGTAGTAGGTTTATTAATTTATATTCCTAAATTTCTGTAATCATTCGATTAAATTCCTATTTTTATATCGATTATAACTAAACAATGGCAAAAACAATTAAGAAAGAAACTAAAGAAAAAGATCCTCAATCGGATATTAAAATTTTAAAGACCAAAAAGCAATACCGAATGTTGTTTGGTTTTCTTTTGATTTTATTGTCAATTGCATTTTTGGTCTCATTTATTTCATTTTTTGTTTCTGATAAAGGTGTTGGTTATGGTCAAGCCGACCAAAGCGCAGTTGACTCTCTTACTGACAGAAGCCAACATGTAGAAAACTGGCTCGGTAAGTTTGGTGCTTACATTGCCGATTTATTTCTCTATCGTGGTTTCGGAGTTGCTTCCTTCCTATTTGTCAAGTTGTGCTTTTTGAGTGGTGCCTTTTTGTTATTAGACTTACCTATCCGAAAACTCAAAAACACTTGGTTTTGGGATTTGTTTGCAATCATAATATTGTCGATAACATTTGGCTTTTTTGCCACTACTATTCCGGAATTAGGAGGAACCATTGGCTATGAACTTAATCAATTTATCCAGGATTATATCGGAAAAACAGGAACGCTACTCGGGATTGTCTTTGCAATTGTTATTTATTTAATCTTTAAAATAAAAATCTCTCCAGATGCTATTAAGACGTTCTTTGAAAAGAAACATCAGGACATCAAAGATGATTTAAACGGATTAACCGTAGCCGAAAATGTAGCTGATTATAATTTAGAAGAAATTGCAGTTAAGGAAGATGAAATATTGGAAGAACCCACTTTAAAACCTTCTCAATTCGAAATCAATAAAGAAGCCTTAAAGCCAACGATTGAAAACGCTTCCGAAATTAATTTGGAACCAACAATTAAAACGCCCTCGCCAGAACCTGAGATTATAACAACTAATGATGAAGCTTTTGTTATTGAAAAAGCAACAGATGAAGATGTTATAGAAGAAAATTTGGCAGCAAAATTGGTAGCCGACTTTGGCGAATTTGACCCAACCTTGGAATTGTCCAACTACAAATTCCCAACGATTGATTTGCTAAAAGAATATACTTCAGTTGGTATTACCATCAATCAGGAAGAGTTAGAAGAAAATAAAAACCGCATTGTAGAAACGTTGAAAAACTACAAAATAGATATTGCCCAAATCAAAGCTACGGTTGGCCCTTCGGTTACCCTCTATGAAATTGTGCCAGAAGCCGGAATTCGTATTTCCAAAATCAAAAGTTTGGAGGACGATATTGCTTTATCGCTGGCGGCATTAGGCATTCGTATCATCGCTCCTATTCCAGGAAAAGGAACAATTGGTATTGAAGTGCCCAACAAGAATCCAACGATGGTTCCAATGAAAACGGTGATTTCTTCGGCCAAGTTTCAGGAAGCCGAAATGGAATTGCCTATTGCTTTAGGGAAAACTATTTCTAATGAAACCTTTGTGGTTGATTTGGCAAAAATGCCTCACCTTTTGATGGCCGGTGCCACTGGACAAGGAAAATCAGTAGGATTGAATGCGGTATTGACTTCCTTATTATACAAAAAACACCCCGCAGAAGTTAAGTTTGTATTGGTTGATCCAAAGAAAGTAGAACTTACCCTTTTCAATAAAATAGAACGTCATTATTTGGCCAAACTTCCTGATGATGGTGATGCTATTATTACGGATAACACCAAAGTGATTCATACATTAAATTCGCTGTGTATAGAAATGGACAACCGTTATTCGTTGTTGAAAGATGCTATGGTTCGTAACATTAAAGAATATAACGACAAGTTCAAAGCCCGTAAATTAAATCCGGAACACGGGCATCATTTCCTTCCCTATATTATTTTGGTGGTTGATGAGTTTGCAGATTTGATTATGACCGCCGGTAAAGAAGTAGAAACACCAATTGCTCGTTTGGCTCAACTAGCTCGTGCTATCGGAATACATTTAATCATTGCTACTCAACGACCATCTGTAAATGTAATTACAGGGATTATCAAAGCGAATTTCCCAGCGCGTATTGCTTTTAGAGTGACATCTAAAATAGATTCAAGAACAATATTAGATACTCAAGGTGCAGACCAGTTAATAGGTCGAGGCGATTTATTATATTCTAACGGAAATGATTTAGTGCGTGTACAATGTGCCTTTGTAGACACACCCGAAGTAGAAAGAATTGTAGATTATATTGGTTCGCAGAAAGCCTATGCCAGTGCCTATTTATTACCCGAATATGTTGGTGAAGAAGGCAGTAGTGTAAATTTAGAGTTTGACATTTCCGAAAGAGATAGTTTGTTTAGAGAAGCGGCAGAAATAATTGTAACAGCGCAACAGGGTTCGGCATCATTATTGCAAAGGAAGCTAAAATTAGGCTATAACCGTGCGGGTCGATTGATTGATCAATTAGAAGCAGCCGGAGTTGTAGGTCCTTTTGAAGGAAGCAAAGCCAGAAGTGTTAACATTCCTGATTTAGCTTCTTTAGACCAATTCTTTACTAATGAACAAAACAATGATTAAAATGAACAAAATAGCATCAATTGTTATTTTACTTTTAGTAACTTTTACTACTAATGCCCAAGATAAAAAAGCAAAAGAGTTGTTAGACCAAGTAACAACTAAGATTAAATCATACGACAATATCGTTATTGATTTTAAATACACCCTCAACAATCTCAAAGAGAGCATCAACAAAGAGAGCAAAGGAAATGTGATTATTCAAGATAATAAATACGTGTTGAATTTCATGGGTGTAACCAAAATATTTGATGGCAAAAAAAACTACACCATTGTTCCTGAAGACGAAGAAGTTACCGTATCTAGCTTAACTGAAAAAGATGATAATACGATAACACCTTCAAAGATGCTTACCTTTTTTAACAGCGGCTATAAATTTAGCTGGGATATTCTTCAAGATGTAAAAGGACGAAAAATACAGTACATCAAATTAGTACCAACCAATGCCAAAGACCAACGAAAAGAAATCTTGTTAGGCATTGATTCCCAGACTAAAAACATTTACAATGTGATTGAAATGGGCAAAAATGGAACTAAAACCACGCTTACTGTTAATTCTTTTAAAACCAATCAGCCATTATCAAAAAATCAGTTTACCTTTGTGTCCAGTAAATATCCAAATTACTACATCAATAAACTAGATTAATTTCGGGTGAAAATACTTGACAAGTACTTATTAAAATCCTTTCTTGTTACATTTGCTTCGGTATTTGTAATTCTCTTTTTCATATTCGTTTTACAAGTAGTTTGGCTGTTCATTTCTGAATTGGCTGGTAAGGACTTAGATTTCATAATGATTTTGAAATTCCTGCTGTTTAAAATGCCAAGTATTATTCCGCTTGTTTTACCATTATCTACCGTATTGGCTTCTATAATGACTTTTGGCAGTTTGGCCGAAAATTATGAGTTTGCTGCCATGAAATCTTCAGGGATATCTTTACAGCGTTCCATGCGAACCTTAATTTACTTCATTACTATACTTAGTGTTGTTGCTTTTTTCTTTGCCAATAATGTAATTCCATATGCCGAATACAAGTTCATCAATTTCCGTAGAAATATAACCCAAGTAAAACCGGCTATAGCTATAACCGAAGGACAATTTAGTCAGGTAGGAACTTACAATATTAAAGTAGAGAAGAAATCAGGTGATAATGGCAGATACCTTAGCGGAGTTACCATTCATAAATTATCCTATATGGGTGTAGGTAGCAACACTGTTATCAAAGCAAAAAAAGGAGAATTAATAAGTAATGAAAAATCAAACATCCTGAAATTAGTTTTGAAAGACGGAAACTATTATGAAGACATTATTCCTAAGAATTTTGAAGATCGCAATAAAGCACCCTTTGCCAAAAGCGAATTCAAAACCTATGTCATCAATATTGACTTATCAAAGCTGAACAGCGCCAATTTGGATGAAGCGCAAATCACCAATACCAACACTATGCTTACCCTTGGTGAACTAAGATTTACACTCGATTCTTTACAGAAGAATTACAATAAAGATTTAGTTTCTATTGCTGAAAACATCAACTTACGTTCGGCAATGACTACTTCAAATTTTACAACAAGTACTACTTTCCCAAAACTAAATAGAGTTAATCTATTAGAGAATTTCACTACTAACGATAAAGCACAAATGCTTCGTGTGGCAAGCAGTAATGTTGACGCGACCAACTTTTCATTGGAAAGTTCACGCTTTGAATTGGAAGACAAACAAAAGAATATTAACATGCATTGGATTGCTTTTTATGACAAATTTGTAATTGCTTTTGCTTGTTTATTGATGTTCTTTATTGGTGCGCCCTTGGGTGCTATTATTAAAAAAGGCGGATTAGGATTACCTATTGTATTTGCCATTCTTATTTTTATCATTTTCCACTTCATCAATACTTTTGGAAAGAAAGTAGCGCAAGAAGGTGGAATTTCGCCTTTTATAGGCTGTTGGATGTCTTCTTTTGTACTTGTTCCTTTAGCCATTTTGTTAACCAAAAGAGCTACGGAAGACAAAGGATTTACGATTAATTTTGATTGGATAATTGCTATTTATAATAGGTTTATACCAACCAAAAGTGAAGAACAATTAACAGCGCAACATTTTATAAACATAGAGCAAGTTACTATTGTAGAAGATACCGATTGGGAAAAGCTCAACGGCTATGACAATGACACATTGATTAAGATAGTAAAAGAAGCTAAACACTCTGGCTATACTGACGAATACCAAAACAAAGCATTAAAAGTATTAGAGTCTAGAAATATTACCCAAGAGGAATTATTACTAAATAATAACCTTTATAATGTTGATTATAATAAAGTAGATGAACTCAATAACCAATATAAAATCTATAGTTCGATTACATTAATTACCTATTTACTACTGCTTGGAATTTCTTTTTTTGGAAAACCTGAAACTATTGTTTCGATTATTATAGTTATGGTTATTGCCGTAATTTTCTACTCAGCATTATTTAAGTCGCAACAGCTATTAGATGAAATAGGAACAATTATGGATAAGAAAGTAGATTTAAATCTATACTTAGTTATAGCAGCAGGTTTTCCATTCTTTATACTGTTTTATTTCTACAATAGAATTTATTTAAAAGAAGTCTTATCCGAATATACAAAAAGTGCAAGTTCATGAGCGAAAGTAAAATACACCTCAACACAATAGAAGAAGCCATCGAAGACATTCGACAAGGTAAAGTTATTATTGTTGTTGATGATGAAGACCGCGAAAATGAAGGTGATTTTTTGGCTGCTGCCGAAAAAGTAACCCCTGAAATGATAAACTTCATGGCTACACATGGAAAAGGACTGATTTGTGCGCCACTCACTGAGAAACGCTGTGATGAGCTGGAATTGCAGTCGATGGTAAAAAACAACACCGATCATATGGAAACTGCTTTCACCGTTTCTGTGGATTTAAAAGGTCATGGCGTTACCACTGGAATATCGGCTTCTGATAGAGCTAAAACAATACTTGCCTTAGTAAATGAAGAAACAAAACCATATGATTTGGCTCGTCCTGGACATATCTTTCCGCTAACAGCAAAACAAGGTGGTGTATTGCGACGAACAGGTCATACTGAAGCAGCTATTGATTTTGCGAGATTAGCTGGTTTTAAAGCGGCGGGAGTGATTGTTGAGATAATGAACGAAGATGGTTCTATGGCGCGCTTGCCTCAATTGGTTGAAGTGGCTAAGAAATTTGATCTTAAACTTGTTTCTATTGAAGACTTGGTGGCCTACAGAATGCAACACGACAGCTTGATTGTCAAAAAAGAAGATTTTGAAATAGAAACCCGTTTTGGCACATTCCGTTTGCGTGCCTACCAACAAACCACTAATAAACAAGTACACTTGGCATTGACCAAAGGGAGTTGGAATTTGGGAGAACCTATACTTACCCGAATTAATTCAACACAAGCCAATAACGATATCCTTAATACGTTAACCGATGCAATTGATAAAAAACTGGATAATGTTTTTAATCGTATTATCCAGGAAAAAAAAGGCGCTATTCTATTTATCAATCAGGAAGTTGATTCATCCGACTTATTACATCGATTGAAAGAGTTAAAGCATTTACAATCGCAAGGAAATAATAGAGTACCTCAAATTAAAATGGATGTTAAAGATTTTGGTATTGGTGCTCAGATATTACACGATATTGATATTTCGAGAATCCGACTTATTTCAAACACTACTCAATCCAAACGGGTTGGAATGATTGGTTATGGGTTAGAGATTACGGAGTATGTGGTTTACTAGTTATCCGTTATCTGTTATCAGTTATCAGTTGTGAACTTGGAATTTGGGACACGAGCGCAAAGCGCGACTGTATGTAGCGAAGCGGAATAAATTGTTTAAGTAATCCACAGTAATTGAAAGATATAGCTTGAAGGCAAAAAAATATATAGATATTTTACCTAAATTCTTTTTGCAATCTGCAAAAGGTTATTATATTTGCAACCGCATTAGCCCTTCGGTTCCGCTCAATGTGGCAATGCCCGACTTATTGGAGAAATGGCAGAGTGGTCGATTGCGGCAGTCTTGAAAACTGTTGACTGTAACAGGTCCGGGGGTTCGAATCCCTCTTTCTCCGCTTAAAGCCCCTCTTTGAGGGGCTTTTTACATTTTAATTAAGCTTACAAATATAAAAAAAAGACCTCTACAGAAACTCTTAAAGCCTAATAAAACAAGGATATTAGGATTTAATTCACCGCCTATTATTGTTTTAATTTTATTATTACTAGTTTTCACGTGCACTAGATTCTGTTTTATGAATGGTCTTTTTGTGTGAGGTTTTGGCTTTGATTTCCAAAATATTAAACAAGATTAACAACTAAATCACAATAAGAATCGATACCACAGAATAGAATATCTCTTTGGACAATATTTAAAACATTTTAGAATTACTATATCTCAAATTGTAGTAATTTATTTTATCCATCAATATTTATTATACTATAGTATTTGCAACCGAGACAGAATACCACAAACTATCCCGGAGCAAACACATTTGTAATTATTATTCTACTTCATAAATTAACCTACTCCAATAATTACTATTTATAAAAAAATATTATCAATGATTCGAAATGATTCGAATAGCATTTCGATTTTAATTTGGATTTTAATTGACTTAAACTAATGAGTTTTATGAGTGAAAATTCGAAAGCATGTATAGTTAATTATAAACTGCGCTGACAGAAATACCTAATCTGTATGAAAGATCTTCTGAATTTTATAAATACTTGTCTTTAATGATTTTGTTATTTTTTACGATTAGTCTTACAATGCAATATTAAAATTTAATTCTGCAATCAAAATGCAGTAATAACATATTTTGTAAAATTAAAGTGATAAAAAAGTGTTTTTTGAAAACTGTAAAGGAATAAAAAAAACCACCTTTATGGGTGGCTTTAGTTACTTGAAGAAATATCAGTTAATGGGTATATCCAGCTTCACCATTTCTTTTTAGCTTGACTTTATAATTATCACATTTATTGCAAGTGTGGTTAGATTGCCAGGTCAGCGTAAGTTCATGAACACCTTGGGTCCGTCCAATTCTAGAAGTATTCAAATCATAGGAATAACCAAAGGTAAATTCTCCTGATTTCATAGAAACTATCGGATTAACGGAAGTAATAAAATGGCTATTGCCGCTTTTTCGCTCAGGGTTTGTTGCTGCTATTACTCCAAAAGTAAACATAGGCATTTCCAACATACCACCTATATCTAATCTATTATACTGAGATTGCCTCATATAATTAAAAGTAAACAATACGTCAGTATCATCCGGTAAAAATCGTAGGGATGTCTTTTCAAAAGTTAAATAATAACCACCATGTACCGTTAAAAACATATCTAAAGGAACATTTCCTATTTCAGTAAATGAAATATCAGGACGGTTAATGTGTTTAAGTGCTGCACCAAACCAGACATTTTCCTGATCAACAACTATACCCACAGAGAAATCGACGAAATCAATCTTATCGGGACTATTCAAAACACCAGGATCAATGCTACCTCCACTTATAGAACCATCATTAATATTTATTTGGTCTTCTAATAATAAATTTCGAAAATTAAAATTTTTACGGCCATAACCCCCTTCGATTCCCATTCGCAATCTCCAATCATAATCTAGCTCTACTCTATAAGATACTGCTCCATTTAACTGAAAATAATTATAATTGGTAAATACTTCTTGATGATTTAAAACAGTTCCACCAACAGCAAGCTGATCAGTAACCATATTGTTTGCATATCCATATCGGGTATCCATTCTTCTATTGCCATCAGGCCATTGTCTTCGATTTAATAAACCTGCATTCCACGCATTGGCAAGACCTGTAAAAGCCGGATTAATTGTTTCTGGAACTAACATATACTGCGTAAAAATAGGGTCTTGTGCCTTGACTTCAATAGAAGTCAAAATCATAAGCATGTATAAAAACAGTCTTAATTTTATTTTCATATTAGCTTATTTAATTAAAACGAATGTTTGATCGGAATAGACAATAGTACCATAAAAAGTCTCGCCTTTAACTTTACAATAGTAATTCCCATTTTCAGCATTAAATCCTTTTATTGTTGCATCCCAACCAACTAATACATCACCCGTTTCAGAGTATATTAAAGAACCCCATGTATCATAAATATCCATTTGTACATTTTTCAATCTTCGGGTAACAGGTCTCATAGTATCATTTAAATTATCATTATTTGGTGTAAATGCAGTAGGCACTACTAAGACATATCCTTCTTCAACAAACAAACTAATGCTTTGAACATAAACACATCCAAATGGATAAGTTACAGTTTGAGTAACTATATAATCTTTAGCAATAGTATAGGTATGTATCGGATTTAACTCTGTTGAAAAAGTACCGTCACCAAAATCCCATAAAACACTTACAAAATCTCCAGTTGCTGTATTTGTAAATTGAATTGGATCTCCAATAGAATATATGCCATAGGTAGCAAACCCAAATGAAGATTGATTAAAAGAGGAATAACCTAAAACAGGTATATCAACTATAACTGTTTCAGTTTCTGAACATCCGTAACTATCAGTCACAGTTAACTGATATGTACCGTTAATAGTCGTATTCAAGACAGGTCCTGTTTGACCATTAGACCATTGGTAGGAATAACCAGGTATACCTCCTGAAGCTTGGGCAACAAAACTTTGGATCACAGTATGTGTATTACAATCATATGTAGTTTGAGTTGTAACATTGATATCAATTGGCGCCGGTCTTGTAATTGAGTATTGTTTTGAATTGGTACATCCATTTAAATCGGTAACTATTACTTGATAATTACCAGATGTTATGGAAAGTAAATCTTCGGTAGTCGATCCATTTGACCAATTATAACTGTATGCAGGTGTTCCTCCAGAAACTATTAAATTAATAGCACCACTATTTGGATTTAAACAATCGAAGGCATTGCTAAGAGATGCCGAAACAATTAAAGGTTGTGGTTCTAAAATTGTAAATGTTCTAAAAATAGTACAAGGTGTACCATCTATAATTGTAACCGAATAGGTTCCAGGTCCTAAATTATTTCTGGTTGTTCCAGCTGTACTACCATCACTCCAAACTAAATTGATAGCCGGTATTCCACCTACGAAATTTAAGTTAATACTTCCATCATTAGCGCCAAAACAAGTAATATTTCTTACCACTGGATTCACTGTAAACAATAAGGCTTCAGGAATAAATACTGAAATTGGTTTTGTACAATTATTACTATCTGTAACTAAAATTATATACGTTCCTGCAGATAAGTTATCTTGGTAAAATCCTGTAGCCAAATTATTCCATTGTGCTGTGTAAGGTCCAGTTCCTCCTGTAACCGTTAATGTTATAGAAGCATTGTTGGCACCGTAGCAAGTAATTGGGGTAGTTGCAGCAGTAATTAGTATGTCATCAGGCTGCGTAACTATTAAAGCATTAACAATTTTAATTCCATTATTAGCATCTATAACTTTAATAGAATAATTTCCAGCTATTAATCCAGTAAATTGTGGGTTCAAGTTAGTTGAATTTATTATTGAAGCTACTAACACTCCAGCACTATTATATAGTTCATAGTCATAAGGAGGAACCGATTCTTGTGTAATTAAAATACCTACCGCTCCATTATTATAACCAAAACAAGTTGCGTTTATAGTAAGACTCAAGTCTTGTTGCACGATTAATTCTGGAGGTTGTGTTAAAATAAAAGTCAATATTATTGGGGTGCAATAACCATCATTTATAGTAACGGTATAAGTTCCGGCTGCTAGCCCACTGAGGTCTTCAGTTGATGCTGTAAAACTATTTGGTCCAATCCAAGTATATGTATAAACACCTGAACCACCTGTAACAGTTAAATCAATAAATCCATCAGTTCCGCCAAATACACTTACTCCATACCCGTTATAATTGGATATTACTCCACTAGCTTGAAATGTTGGATTTACCGTTATAGTATAGAATGATGGTGGACCAAGACAAGGATTAATTCCACCAATTTCTGCTGTAACTTGATATGTTATTGTAATTGGGTTAGGCGTATTATTAACCAGTAATTGAGATGGAATAGTGTTAGTTGTTCCAGATAGTATCAAACCGGTTAAATCCGAACTTAGCGGAGGATTTGTACAAATCCAAGAATAATTAATGCTACCAGTAATAACATTACTACTCAAGTTAATCGCAGTGCTTTGAGTGTTATTACAAATTGTCTGATTTTGTATAGAAAAAAGTGCAGATGGGGTAGGATTAACATTTACAGTTATTGTAAAACTAGTTCCATCACAATTCAAGTAACTAGGAATTACATTATATACTATACTTTGTAAAGTATTAGAAGTATTAGTTAATGATTGACTTATTGATGTAGCACTTCCTGCTGAAGCTCCTGTAATATTTGGATTTGGAACTATTGTCCATGTATATAAAGTTCCTGCAGGTACAATCGTTGAAGTTGTAGGTATACCGTTTATTGGATTAATTGCAAAACTTTGATTATTACAAATAGTAATAGTTTGATTTTCAATAGACGGTTTCGGATTAACAATAATAGTATAATCAGAAGTTGCTCCCAAACAAGTAGCACCACTAGCTGTAGTTGCAGTAGCACTATATATTACATCTATTGGTGCATTAGTAGTATTAGTTAAAGTTTGAACAGGAATAGTAGTTGTTCCAGGAGTTGAACTATTTATAATTCCTGTAATTCCTAAAACATTAGCTGCCGTCCAACTAAAAGTTACCCCAGGAGTGGTACTACTTAAATTTACTAGACTAGTAGTGCTCCCCGAACAAATAGTTTGCGATACTGGAGAGAAGATAACAGATGGTGATGGGTTTACAGTAACCGTTAAGTTAAAAGTACTAGTACAATTATTTGGAGCTGTTCCTGATAAAGCTGTAATGCTGTATACAACATTAATAGGAGCAGTAGTAGTATTGGTTAAATTTCCAGTAATAGATGGTTGATTGCTTCCTGCAGCCGCTCCTATTATTCCTGTAACTACTGGTGCAGGCCAAGAGTAAGTAGTTCCGCTTGGAACAACAGTAGTAGGTAAATTATTTACAGGAGTTACTGTAAAACTAGTTCCGCTACACCTAACAATAGTTTGCGCAGGGATCATTGGTTTTGGATTTACTGTAACTGTAACTGTAAATGTAGTGGTACAATTATTTGGCGATGTGCCGGAAGAGGCTGTTACATTATAAACAACATCAATAGGTGCGTTAGTCGTGTTTGTTAGGGCCTGGCCTATTGCGCTAACTCCCGTAGCTTGATCACTTGCGCCTGATATTCCTGAAGGTGGAGTTACTGTCCAGGTAAATGTAGTTCCTGTAGGTAATATTAGAGAAGGAGGTGCATTAGTTAATGGTGCTGTAAAAGCTGTTCCACTACATGTAGACACGTTTTGATTAGCAATCAAAGGCTTCGGATTGACTGTAACTGTAATCGTAAAAGTAGCCCCTACACAGTTTCCTGCAGCACCCGAAGTCGGTGTTACTGTATAAGTAACTGTTTGAACTGTATTAGTGTTATTGGTTAACGTCTGACTTATACTGCTAACTCCTGCAACAGAAGATGCAGATTGACCCGTAATATTTGGATTAACACCTACTGTCCATGTATAAGTTGTCCCTGAAGGCACAATGGTAGTCCCAGAATTGTTAGGAGTTACACTAAAGGAAGTTCCTGAACAAATAGCTGC
>CANJWG010000029.1 GCA_947478365.1 Flavobacteriaceae bacterium
CTCCAGCAGGAATATTAGCTTCAGGAATAGCACCATTTGGAGCACAAACAGGTGATGGCACTTGACCATTAATAACCCCAATAGCGTATATGCCAGCCGAAATATTTATAGCAGTGGCACAAGTATCTTGAGCTTTTGTGATTTGCGCAAAAAAGAGCAGCATAATTAGTAATATAATTTTTTTCATAATGTAGTTATTTGTTAAATTCTTATTTTTAAGGACAAGTTTGTAAAGTAGAAATCCAATTACGAATTAGTTGTACACCTTCTTGATGTATAATTGTTCTTCCATGTAACGGCATTCTGTAATTCTCATTTTCAGTGTTTAATCTATAAAAAAGCATTGATCGGTCTGGATTTCCTGGTGTTATAATTTTACTTAACGCAGCAGGAAAATCTTGAATATCTTGAGTATCAACACAAACTCCCATATTGGTTAACCCTAAACCATTTGGCAATCCAGTTTCAGTAAATGTAAATCGCATTGGTCTATAATCACAATGTCCATTTGTGTAATGGCAATGAGAGCAATTTATATCTAGATAAGAACGCACTCTTTGCTCTAAGGGTTTTGAAGTATCATTATAATCAACAACTGTATTACTTGTAGATGGTAAACTAAAATTATTTTCTAAATAACCAATTTCAATCCACTTTGATAATTGATTTTTGGTGTAAGTACCATAATTATAATTGAAATTTAAATTTTGAGGTTTAATTCCAATTGGTTCATGTTTTTCAAAATAAACATTATTAATTGTTTCTTTGTATTTATGGCAAACATTACATTGGACTTCATTCGGTATTCTATAATTGACACTTTTTATGATATTGTTTTCATCTTTCCAGCTCAATGCAACATTACTTCCATTCAAATCTAAATAAGCTTCTGTTTGTTCAGTATTCCAAATATAATTAGCAAAAATCCATCCTGTTTCTTTTCTAATCATAACCCGTGTTTCAATAATACGCATTGAATTATTGGGTTGAACATTGTTGTAATAAAAAGTTTTGATTAAAGCAGCACCAATTGGCAATTCTAATATTTGATCATCTGCAATAAAACTTGCTTTTGTTCCTTGTGGCATCCAAACAAATCTTTTTTTATGAGCATAATCTGAAAAAAGGGAGCTGGCCGGCTCATAGGTAATTACATTTAAAGACGGATTTTGATTTTTTATATCACCTTCAAAAAACTTATAATCCGATAATTTTGGATAAGGCACTTTTGTTAAATCTACTACTACTGGCGAAACTGCTATGTATGCATTTTCTTGATCAGAACACGCATTAAATATAATAAACAGTAAAAATATCGTAAACGATAGTAGGTAATATTTTTTCATGAATTTTTTAAATGTAAACAAATATATTAATTATTTTATAATTTGTTTGAAACTAATAGTTTTAGCTAGGTCTGTTATAATGAGATTAAATGATATTCATAAAAAAATGTTCTTATTCTATTTAAGTATAAGAACACTTTTAAAACTATAATTGAAAGTGTTATTCTTTAATGAATTTTTGAGGATAACTTTTACCAGTTGTATCTGAAACTGATAAAATGTAAGTTCCGTTAGCTAACTTCTCAATATTAATAGGCTGATTTAAATCATTAGTTGTATGAACTACTTTACCATTTAGATCATAGATTAAAGCTGATTTAAGTGTAACATTTATATTGTTTTGCAATTGAATGTTAACCACATTTTTTGCCGGATTTGGATAAATTGAGAATACTCCGTTGTTAAATGAATTAATGGCTAATGTTGAACCTTCAACAACCAAAAGATTTTGATTTGGGTTTACAATATTAATGGTGTCAATAATACCAGAAGGCCATTTAATAAGAACTTGATCAATAATTGTCGCTTGTCCAATTCCAAAATGAGCGCTTAGGGTACTCATATTTTGAAATCCGGTTCCACTTTGTACATATCTAATTTGTTGACCCCATGAGCCATGTATTTCAACTCTCGCTCCGATCCCGTTTCTGTTACTTTGAATTCCTTGCAGATTAACGTTTAGCCATTTGTTTGTATTACCATTGTTGAATAAAACATTTGTGCCATTTTGAATGTCTAAAAATCCATCATTATTTAAATCACCTATTGGTCTATCAACAGTAGAAAGATTGTATGTGTTTGGATTGGGTGTGAAATGGAAATTGCCATCACCAAACATAATGTTATTTCCTGATCCTAATACATCCAAAAATCCATCATTATCGAAATCTTGAGCCACATATTCTCTACCTAAAGAAGTATTTGTATCATACCCTGAACCTGCGGTTACACTTGTAAATGTTCCGTCACCATTATTTTTTTTAACGTTTGAAAATCCATTAGAAGACGAGTTTACACCAACAATAACGTCCATCCATCCATCATTGTTAAAATCGCCGCAAGCTCCAGACCATGTTTGTTCTGGATTTGCCATATTAGCATCTGCAGCAATATTTGTGTAAGTTCCGTCTCCGTTATTTCTATGCAATTGATCAATATTTCCTCCAACACCGGAGCCTCCTTGGCCACATTTTGCAATATATACATCGAGTTTTCCATCATTATTATAATCAAACCAGTTTGAGGCATAATTTCCACCAGATGGGAAATCACCTATTCCTCCCTGAATATGATTTAAATTAGTTCCGTCGTTCAAATAATATCTGTTAGGCGCATTATCGTCACACGCAAATGCATCTAGTTTTCCATCATTATTAATATCAACAAAATTTGTTCTTTGAACTAAATAGGATTCTGTTTTTCGATCAGTTATAAATCCAGTTCCATTGTTATTTGCTTTTAAAAAAACAACACCACTACCAGAACCATAAACCAAGTCATTATATCCATTGTTATCATAATCTCCCGCTGCAATACTCCATGATGGTAACACAGTAGTATTAGGAACAGTATAAGTTGTTATTGAGAAAGTTCCCCCTGCTTGTTGGTATGTTATAGCTAGTTGCGTATTAGAAATAGGGGAAACAATATCGTCTAAATAATCACCATTCATATCAACTATACAATTATTATAACCACCGGTTATACCTGATACTGGTGTAGATGTAAATGATAATCTATCTGGTGCCGGAGGCGCAGCTTGCATAACTGTAAAGTCAAAGCCTAACTCACTGTAGCGGTTGTCAAATGCAAATGTATATGAAGTACCTGTTGCCGCAGCAAATGTTACCACCGAAGAATTAGTTCCGTTATAATCGTCAGTAGAACCAACACAAATCAACGCACTACAATCTCCTGAGTATACTATTAAACGTGTATCGCAATTATTATTTTGAGGTAAAAGTGTTGAAACGGTTACATCAATATTTTGAGTTGCTATAAATTTGTACCATTTTCCTTTTGTAGCAGTTGCATTTCCGGTTGTGCCATTTCCATTTCCTATGCCACAAAAAAGAGTAGGAAGAGTTCCTGTTTCAGCTGTAAATGCAGGAGCTGTTGTAGTTGAATTTAATGTTACGGTTAGTGCAGTAGCACAACTTGATTGTGCATTAACAAATGCTATGCTAAATAACAATACAAGAATTATAGTATTTTTTTTCATTATGTTTTATTGATTATTTATTTTTAAATTATTAATTGCAAGTTTGGGTTAAAGACGAAATGTATTGTTCCAAAAGAGTAACGCCTTCATCGTGAACAATAGTTCTGCCTAATAAAGGCATTCTTTCACTTTCATCATTTGAACTCATTCGATAATGCATAATAGATTTATTATAGTTTCCTGGAGAAATTACTTTTTGTAAGGTTGGACTAATCTCTTCGTCTGCTGCTAAACAAATACCAATATTTGAGTCAATATCCGTTTGACTAAAAGGGAATCGAACGGGTCTATAATAACAACGAGCTTGGTCTTGATGACAATGTGCGCAGTTTATATCTAAATAAGAACGTAGTCTTAAATCTAATGGTTGCGTCGTGTCATGATAATCAACTGTAGAAACAATAGAAGAAGGATAACTGTTTAAATAACCCTGATCAACTAATTTTTGTAAAATCTTTTTACTCGAATTGCCATAAGTATGATTATGATTTAAATTTTGTGGTTTAACGCCAATTGGCGTTGCAATTTCATTTATTTTATGACAAGCAAAACATTCACTATCTGAAGGTATTCTATAATCTGTTGTTATTATTTCGCCATTAGGTTTTGTAAACGTGATATTTTTAACACTTCCATTTGTAAAGTCTGTACCCGAAACTAAATTGGCTTCTGTTTGTTCATCATTCCATAAATATTCATAAAACTTCCAACCATCATCTTTTCTAATCATTAATCGGGTTTCGATAATTTTTGTGACGTTTCCTGGTTGTATTGTGGTGTAATAAAAAGATTTTATCAAAACGGTTCCAACTGGAAAATCAAGAATTTTGTTATCGGCAACATAAGTTGCTGAAACACCAGCTGGCATCCAAATAAATCTCTTTTTTGAAGCGTAATCAGTAAAAAGTGAACTTGCAGGTTCGTAAGCAATAACATTCAACGATGGAATTTGGTACTTCATATCACCTTCAAAAAAATGATAATCCGAAAGTTTAGTATAAGGAACTAAGGTTAAGTCAACTGTAACAGGAGAAACCGGAATGTACTCGTCATCTTTGTCTGAACAAGAAATAAAAATGATAAACGTTAAAAGAACTGTAACTAATAAAAAGTAATATTTTTTCATAGGTTTTTTAAAATGCAGACCAAATATAATAATTATTTAATAACCTTCTAATAATTAAGATAAATTCTAAAAAAAAGAAATATGTTTGTTGATAATTTGACAAAAAATATCTAGTTTAATTCTCTATAAATCTTCTTCTTTATTGGCTCTTTGTAGAATATTTTCAGGTAACGCTTTTTTGGCTTTTGCCCCCATTTTCTTCAGGTTTTCAACACGATTGATTAAATTTCCACTACCATCAACTAACTTACTCATGGCATTGTCATATTCTGTTTTGGAATCTTTTATTTTATTTCCAACCTTAACTAAATCAGCTACAAAACCTTCAAACTTGTCATACAAAGCTCCGGCTTGTCGCGCAATTTCTAACGCGTTTTCCTGTTGTTTTTGATTCGTCCACATGCTGTCAATAGTTCGCAATGTTGCCAATAATGTTGAAGGTGTAACAATGACAATATTCTTTTCAAAAGCTTTGTTGTAAAGGGAAGTATCTTCATTTAATGCCAAAGCAAAAGCGGATTCAATAGGAATAAATAACAACACAAAATCAGGGCTTTCCATCTGATATAAATCGTGATAATTCTTTTCGCTCAATTGGTCTACATGACGTTTCAAAGCCATGACATGTTCTTTTAAATGTTGGGCTTTAGCATCATCACCTTCCTCGTTGATATATCTTTCGTAAGCGGTCAAAGTCACTTTTGAATCGACTACCATTTTCTTCCCATCAGGTAAATTAATCACTACATCCGGAAAAACCCGATTGCCGTCATCGGTTACAAAACTTTGCTGCACTTCGTATTCGCGCCCTTTTTCTAAACCTGATTTTTCTAATACACGCTCCAAAATCAATTCTCCCCAATTCCCTTGCATTTTACTATCACCTTTCAAAGCTTTGGTCAAGTTCAGCGTTTCCTTGCTCATCTGTTCGTTCATTTCGCGCAAGCCTAATATTTGCTGACGCAATGCGGCATGATAATCAATGCTTTCTTTATGTGTATCCTCAACTTTCTTTTCAAAAAGCTGAATTTTATCCTGTAAAGGCGTTAGGATATTTTTGAGGTTTTCCTTGTTTTGTTCGGTGAATTTAGTTGTCTTTTCGTCCAGAATTTTGTTAGCCAGATTTTCGAATTCTTTTGTGAATTTCTCTTGTAATTTCTCGACTTCGTCTTTTTGTTCTTTATTGCGTTCCCAAAGATTTTCAAAATCAGTTTCCTTTTTTGATAATTGTATGGCTAATGATTCTTTTTCGGCGCGAATAGTTTCGCGTTCCTGAATGGTTTGATTTAATTGCGATTTGAATTGTTCAATTTGTCGCAATAAACCGTTTAATTTTTCTTCCAAAGACGCTTTGTCCAATTTTGAATTGGCTGCTAAAAGTGTTTTTCCGATATAAATCCCGATAAATAAAGAAATGACAAAGGCGGCGATGATATATAAAGAAGCTGACATTATAAGAATATGTTTTTTGTAAAAATAAGCATTAAATTGAAATTTACGATTTCAAAAATGTATTTTTGTTGCAAATAAAAACGATGCATCGTCATTTCCTAATCCATAAACCTCACGGCTATTTAAGTCAATTCATTTATGAAAAAAAGCGACCTAAAAGGTTGCTTGGGGAATTATTTAGTTTCCCTGACGGCACTATGGCCATTGGTCGATTAGATGAAGATTCCGAAGGGTTACTTTTGCTAACCACTGACGGGATGATGAGTGAAGTAATGAGAAGCAAAACCATCGAAAAAGAATATTATGCCCTAGTGGACGGAATTATAAATGAAGAAGCTATTGCCCAAATAAAAAATGGTGTCGAAATTGGCTTCAAAGGAATCAGATATTCAACCAAAGAATGTGAAGCCAAAATCATAAACCAACTTCCAGATTGCATTGGTGAAGGAAGAAGAATTCGTGATGAACGCCATGGCCCTTCGAGTTGGGTTTCTATTACCTTAACTGAAGGTAAATTTCGCCAGGTTCGAAAAATGACAGCCGCTGTTGGATTTCCAACTTTGCGATTGGTCAGAATTCGAGTAGGAGAACTACATTTGCAAAATCTAAAAGCCGGAGAAATTCTTGAAGTAGAAACGCTTTGCTTTTAGATATTTAGATGCGCCCTGCGGGCTTTAGATACACTTCGCTCTTAGAGCAAAAGAAATCTAACAATCTAAGAAGTCTAACAATCTAACAATCTAAAAATGCTCAACATCGTTTTAGTCGAACCTGAAATCCCAAATAATACTGGAAATATTGGCCGATTATCAGTTGGAACTGAAAGTAGGTTACACTTAATCCATCCGTTTGGATTCGTAATTAACGACAAAAACCTAAAGCGTTCCGGTTTGGATTATTGGGTGCATTTGGATGTAACTGAATATCAAAATGTAGCGGAATGGATAGCGAAAATTAAAGACAAATCAAGAGTTTTCTTGATGAGTTCACATGCTTCCAACTCTATTTATGAAGCCAAATTTCAAGAAGGTGATTGGTTGGTTTTTGGTAAAGAAAGCGTTGGTCTAAGCAAAGAAGTCTTAGCCCAATTCGAAAACCATTTAACGATTCCCATGTCGAATTTAATCCGAAGTTATAATATTGCGAATTCAGTCGCGTTTGTGGTTGGAGAAGCGAAAAGACAGATAGCAATTAACAATTGATAATTAACAATTAAGAATTATTTTTGAGTTCATGAAAGTAATTATCCATTATTCATTCTCAATTATCAATTAATAACAAACTTCCCTTTTTCTCCATCAAAAGTGATGGACGAATCTTTAAAAAGCGTATTAAAAATTCCTTTTGTAATTAAATTACAAGGTTGGTCTTGTTCGACTGAACTCTCCGACATGACAATCATTTCATCTGAAAGTTGTATTGCCAAATCAATATCGTGTGTCGAAAACAAGATGCATTTATTGGTTTCCTGTGATAGTTTTTTCAAAAGCTTAAAAACGGAAACTTTATGAAACAAATCTAAGTGTGTTGTTGGTTCGTCAAGGATGATAAGTGGAGTATCTTGCGCCAATGCCCTAGCAATTAAAACAATCTGCAATTGTCCGTCACTGATTTCGTGATGTTTTTTATCAATAAAATGTTCTACGTGCGTTAGCGCTATTGCCTGATTTATTTTTTCTAAATCTTCCTCAGAAAGTTTACCAAGCCAATTTGTATAAGGTTGTCTTCCCAATGCAATCAATTCAAAAACAGTTAAATTGCTTGGAGGTAGTTTTTCGGTTAATACTAAACTTAAGTTTTGAGCTAATGATAATGAGTCGTAGTGACGAATGTCTTTTTCGTTAAGCGTAACAGTACCGAACAACTGTTTTTGAATTCCAGTTACTGTTCGCAATAAAGTAGATTTTCCAATACCATTGGCACCAACTAATGAAATTAATTTTCCTTCTTCAAAAGTCAGGTTGAGGTTTTCTGCAATAATGTTTTTTTCCTTTTTGGATTGGTATCCAATGGATAAATTTGAAGTGGAAAGTAGGGTTGTTTTATTAGCCACGAATACACAAATTATTTTTTTGAATAATTATTTTTACTGAACACTTATCACTGAATACTCTTTTTCTGGACGATTAACCAAATCACAACCGGAGCACCAATGATAGATGTTATGGCATTTATTGGTAACGTAAAATCAAATCCAGGCATTTGTGAAATTGTATCACAAAATAACATCATTATTGAACCAATAAGCAATGTAGCAAAAAACAACACTTTATGATTACTGGTTTGAAATAACAATTTCCCTAAATGAGGAACAGCCAATCCAATAAAGGCAATTGGTCCGGAAAAAGCCGTGATACTTCCAGCTAAAATACTCGTAGCGAAAATAATGATGTAACGCGATTTAGTGATGTTTAAGCCCATGCTTTTAGCATAGTTTTCTCCAAGTAGCAATGCGTCTAATGCTTTTAAAGAAAACAAACTGAATATTAATCCAAGTAATGTGCAAATGGCCAATATAGAAACGTTCTGCCAGGATAAATTGCCTATGCTCCCCATTGACCAAAATGTATATTTCTGTAATTGTTCAGCTGAACTAAAATAGGTAAACACACTGACAATCGCACTCGTAAAACTGCTAAACATTAAGCCCACAATCAATATTGACATAGTGTCGCGCAGGCGAAGAGAAACCATTAATATCATTATTAAAACTAATGAACTTCCAATACAGGAAGCCAAAATAATTCCATAAGAAGACAAAAGGAATTGAGAAAAAATAGCTGGCAAAAATCCGGCGCCAAGAATAACAAAAGCAACACCCAAACTCGAACCCGAACTTAAACCAAGAACATAAGGGCCAGCCAAAGGGTTTCTAAACAATGTCTGCATCAACAAACCCGAAATGGAAAGTCCGATACCTACAAGTATTGCAGTTATGGCTTTCGGTAAACGGAAATTAACGATAATATATTCCCAGGTTTCTTTCGAGGTTTGACCGCCAAACAAACTTCTGAAAACTTCTTTCATAGGAATGGCAACTTGCCCCATTGAAATATTCAATAGCAATGACAAAAGCAATAGCAATGACAATGAAGAAAATAATATAGAATTTCTATTTTTAAACATTTATTTTATATGATTTTGTCATTCCTGTAAAGGTTAACTACTTCAATTTTTCAAAGAAAAAAGGTTTATAACCAATTAATAATTCCGGATGCAAAATCTTGACAATATCTTTCAATATAATATCAGGTCTATTAGGTGCTAATTCATAATAAAGAATACCTCCCTTTTTTCCTTTCTTTCTACAGAACGAATATACATTTTTATTTCTGAAAGCGTCAAATTTAGTATAATGAGGATTCGAATCGGTCATTTCTTTAAGCGTAGAGAATTGTCCAGAAGTAAACCAAATATCAGCGTTTTTTGCTTTTTCAAAAACGGTTTCAAAAGATAAAGACAAGCTACCTGTTCCTGTAGTTTTCTTCCATAAATAATTTCCATTCGCTTGTTTCAAAATCAAACTTCCCCAGCTGGTCCCTTTGGGTAAATACCAGCAGTCTTCAAACATATCTCCAGCTAAAATGGTAGGCGTACTTTTGGCCATTTTGGCTATCCTTATGGTTTTTAAAAAATCGTTTTCAATTTTGGTAAAGAGTTCATTTGCTAGTTTTTGTTTACCATATAAAGCGCCAAAAAACTTAATCCATTCGGCTTTTCCCAGTGCAGTTTCTTCGTTCCAATCTCCGTTGAGCATCACTTTTAAACCGCTTTTCTGCAGATTATCTAGGGTTGGATTTTCATTATCGATACCATAACCTATAATTACATTCGGTTGTAAATCGAATACAACTTCAGTATTCAAATCCTTATTATTCCCCAGTTCTTTTACTTTGCCGTCATCAATTCGCGTTCTGACTTTTTCGGAAGAAATAAAATCGCAATGTGGAAAACCTATCAGAGTATTGACTTCGTCAAGCATCTCCAACGAAGGAATATGAGTTGTTGAGGTTACAACTATTGATTTTATCGGAACGGAAATTATTAGGTTTTTTTTCAAACTATCGGGAACAATCCCGTTTTTTTCTTTTAGGATATAAGTATAGGTTTTAGTTGTCTTTGGCCATGGATTTTTAACGGTTACAATAGAATATCCAATATAATTTTCTATAGAAAAACCTTTAGCGTAATGGACTATGTTTTGTGGAGAAAGCGTTTCTTCTGAATTTGTTTCGTTTTTACATTGAAAAAATAAAAAAGAAATGAAAGCGAGGAGTAAGACTTTACAAAAGGTTTTCATCAAATTGTTTTTTGCAAAAGTATTGTTTTGTTTTTAATTTATGGTTTACATTTACTCCTGAATTAAGGTTGCGATTTTCTGTTTTTCAAAATCGCATTAAAAGGGAATCGGGTGATTGAAGATTGAAGAATAACGATTTAAGATAGCAGATTTAAAATCTGAAATTTAAAATCAACATTCAAAAATCAAAAATCCCGAGCTGTTCCCGCAACTGTAAGCTATAAAGCTTGTTGTTATCTACAACACCACTGTTCGACAGCGGATTTTGTTTTTCGGATTTAGATGAAAGTACATCGTAATCCGTAATTCGTAATTCGTAATTCAAATGGGAAGGTAAACAACAAGACGCAAGCCAGGAGACCTGCCTAATTTATCGAGTAACAAACTTTCGGGACAAAAGGTTTGGGTATGGTAAATTCTATACTTTTCTCCCAGGATTATTAAAATTATTGTTGAATTAAAAAATGAAAAAAACAGTTAGAGCACTTGCTATTATGGCATTGCTAAACACTCGTGCCTATGCGCAAGAAGCTGATTCTGCCAAAGTGAATCAGTTGAGAGAGGTGGTGATTTCCGACACCAAATTTGCACAAAGCAAAGAAAAATCAGGAAAAGTTATCGAAATAATTACGGCAGAAGATTTAGTAAAAAAATCAGGACAAAGTCTGGCAATAGTATTAAGTCAGGCCGCTGGAGTTGAAATCAACGGGAACCAATCGGCTAACGGGAAAAACTTAGGATACTACATTCGTGGTGGTAAAAACCGTCAGATTTTGATTTTGATTGACGGTATCCCGGTAACGGATGCTTCGGGTATTAGTTTTGAATATGATTTGCGTTTGTTGCCAGTAGAGCAAGTGGAGCGAATTGAGATTATGAAAGGCGCGGCAAGTTCACTTTATGGTACTGGCGCAGCAACAGGGGTAATTAATATCACCTTGAAGAAATCAGCAAAAAAAGAAATTGAAGGTAATGCTTATGTGAATATTGGTTCCAATAACACTACAGATAATCACAAATACAATGGGCAGGACTTCAACCAAGGACTTTCGGTAAACGGCAACCTCAAAAAAGTAAATTACTTTGCCGGATTCAACAGTACGGAAACTAAAGGAATGTCGCAAATAGCCGGTGAAAATTATGAACCTGATAGTTTTTCGAGACAAAATCTATTAGGAAAACTAGGTTTTAAAGCAACTGAGAAACTAACTTTGGATTTCTTTGGGAATTATGACAAAATCAAAAATGATTACGATTTGACTTATGACAATTCAGGTTTCAATGATACAGCTGCCAATGTTACGACATCGGAACAAATTCGTTTTGGAGTTGCTCCAAAATATAAATACAACAAAGGGGAGTTTATACTGAATTCCGGTTTTACCAAAATCACCCGAGATTATAATGAGTTAAATACTTATTCAAATATTATTGATTTTTCTTTATATGAATCGAGAAGTGTTGTTTTGGACGGGTTTAATAAATACAGTTTCAGCAAGCAATTGTTTATTGTTTTGGGCGCCAATTATCAGTTTAATGATATGAAAAGTCAAACGCCTTTCAGTTCTATTGCAAACGAAAACACTAAGTTCAATATCCTTGATGGTTACACGACTTTGCTCTATAACGCTGATTTTGGTTTGAATATTAATACTGGAGCAAGACTAAACAACCACAGTGCTTATGGCAATAATTTTGTTTACAATATTAATCCGTCGTATAATTTTAAAACAGGTTTTCCTTTAAAAGTTTTGGCTTCGTATAGCACGGCTTATATCACGCCAAGTTTATACCAATTGTATTCAGAATATGGCAATGCTAACTTAACTCCGGAAAAAAACACAACTATTGAAGCCGGTTTTGAAATCGAATTGGCAAACAAAAAAGTAACAATAACCACAGTTGCCTTTTTAAGAGAAGAAAAAAATGCTATTGATGTTGATGCCAATTATATTTATTATAACATAGACCAAAAAAGGAAAGCTAAAGGAATTGAAACATCGGTTTTAGTTGATGTTACTCCAAAATTAACAATCAATGCCAACTATACTTTTAATGAGTTAGATGAACCTTTGCAAAGATTAAATCCAAAGCATAAAGTGAATGTAGCCGCGAACTATCAGTTTACAGATCGATTTTTTGCAGCAATCAATTATCAGTATTTAAGTTCTAGAATTGATGCATTTGGTTTCCCATCACAATTTGTAAAACTAGATGCTTACAGATTATTGAATACCACGTTGAAGTATGTATTAATTAAAAACAGACTAACGGTTTTTGGCTCAGCAACAAATCTTTTTAATGAAGGATTTATTGAAAACATTGGGTATTCTACCCGAGGCCGAAACTTTAAATTAGGATTGAATATTATTTTATAGATAGACTATCTATTTTCAATATACATCTCACTTCGCAGAGGGTTAATTGATTTTGCATCAGTAAAATCCCTTTCTATAATGCTTGGAACTTGTGGTAATATTTTTCCACTAGCAATTATTTGGTTTATAGCAGCATTTAATAAAGGTTCGTCGACGTTGCCTAAAACACCAATATTATTCAAGTTTTCAGGTAATAAAGTAGTAGGTGTAATTCCAGCAGTGTAATCACCAAAACCATTTTTATTTACAATTTTCAATACTATAGGTTGCATAGCGTATTTATGATTTGGATTTACATTTGATTTTGCAAAAGTAGGCGAGTCGTACAAAGTTATGGAACCTACATTTTTCCCTGTAGTTATATCTCCAATTTGAACTACATCTATATACGATTTTAAACAGTTTACAACTAATTCACTTGCGGATGCTGTGGCTTTGGTAGTCAGTATATATACTTTGTTGAGCTGCAAACTATTTAATCCAGAGGCAAATTTATTCTCTAATGAACCTGGATTATTGGCTAAATAATAAGCTTGTGCTTTGGAATTCCATTGTTGTTTGGCAAATAATTGTCCAGTGAATTGTCCGGTAATCATACTGGCTAATTTGACTGCAGTATTCACAGAACCACCTGAGTTATAACGCAAGTCCAACACTAAATCAGTTACATTTTGCGAAACAAAAGTACCAAACGCTGTATTCAATTGATTATCATAGCTAGCGTAAAACCCATTGTACATCAAATAACCAATATTGTGAGTACCTTGACTTATAACGTTACTAATCAATATTGGATCTTCAGCCAGATTAGTTTTGGTTAGACTTACTGATTGACCGTTTGGCGTAATTGCGCCTCCATCATAATCTGCAAAATTTACTGTGTAAGTGTCATTAGCCAAAAGAGTTTTGTAATTATCAATCGTTAACGGCGTTCCATTTATTGCATAAAAAATGGTTCCTCTGGAAATCGCTTTGTTAGAAGCATCAGAATTTGGAATGATGTATCTAACCCAACCATAGATATCGGTAGCGCTTCCGGTTTTGTAACGTAAACCATAGTCCATTCCATTGTTTAAAGTATTTCCGGAAAGTACGCCTTCCAAAACGCTATAATCACTATAAATTACGCTAAATCTATCGGTTGGTGATGGAACACGAAGGGTGTTGAATAAATCGGTTGGTGTTGCAAAAGGTTCCAGAAAAGCATTCAATTGCGATTGATTTGCAAATCGGTTATCAGACAAATCCGGGACATCTTGTTGCCACAAATAGTATAAATTCATGCCTTTCCAAACAAAGTCTTTTATTTCAAGACTTGAAGGAACTGCATTGTCATCCATATCGGTACAACCAAAAGGAATAATTAATAAGAAAGCGATTATTGATGATATTACATATTTCTTCATAGCAGCTTTTTGTTTTAATAAACGTAAATTTACAAAGTTTAGATTAATAATTTTATTTTGTTTGTAACAAATAAAAATGTGTGTCGTCTTGACCGTGTGATCAACTATTCAAGTTAGTTTCAATGAATCAAATTGAGTTTATGCAACTTGTTAATCCTTTTAAGGACAAACTCTTTCGAGTGGCTAAACGATTACTCGTTAGCACCGAAGAAGCGGAAGATGCTACTCAGGAAGTTTTGATAAAATTGTGGAATAAAAATGAGCGTTTAGACGAATACAATAGTATTGAAGCTTTGGCGATGACAATGACAAAAAATTATTGTTTTGACCAATTGAAATCTAAACGAGCGAGTAACATGAAAATTGTTCACGATAATTTTACTGATAAAGAAGCTAGTTTACAACAAAAAGTAGAAGACAATGATACTTGGAAATGGATTGAAAGAATAATGAATAACTTGCCCAAACAACAAAAGCTGATTGTTCAAATGCGAGACATTGAAGAAATGGAGTTTAAAGAAATCAGCAAGGTTTTAGAAATGAATGAGCAAGCCATTCGCACGGCATTATCAAGAGCACGAAAAGTTATTAGAGAAAATATGATAAAAACTCATCATTATGGCAATGGATAGAATAGAATATTTACTAGAAAAATACTTCGAAGCAGAAACTAGTATTGCTGAAGAGCAAGAATTGAAAGATTACTTTATTTCACCAAATGTTGCTCCACCTCAGAAACAATACAAACCACTATTTGGTTATGCTGTTCAAGCAAAAAAAGAGCAATTTTACGCAACGATTCCATTAAACACTCTTAAACGAAAAGGCTTAGTTTGGTTGTCAGTTGCTGCTTCTGTGGCGGTTTTACTTGGCGTGGGTTTATTTACTTTTAATGATTTCAATCAACCTAAATCAGAAGATTATGGGACTTATGATGATCCTGAAGTAGCCTTTAGAGAAACGCAAAAAGTGTTGGCAATAATTTCGGAACATGTAAATAAAGGCATAGGAAGCATAGGTTATTTAAATGAATATGAACAATCAAAAAACAAAATTTTTAAAAAATAAACAATCAGAAATCATGAGAAAATTAATTTTAAGTTTAGCATTAGTATTTAGTTCAACTACTTTTTTTGCACAAAGTGTCTTTGATAAATTTGAAGACCAAGAAGGAATAACGTCGGTAGTAGTTAATAAAAAAATGTTTGCACTTTTGAGCAAAATGGAAGTTAAAGAAAAGGAAGATCAGCAGTACATCAATCTGATAAAAAAGTTAGAGAACTTGAGAGTTTTTGTTACGCAAAGCGATAAGAAAGCTGACGAGATGAAATCCATTTCCGATAAATATATTAAATCGTCTGCACTCGAAGAGTTAATGAAAATAAACGACAAAGGTAAGAGCGTTAAAATATATGTAAAGTCAGGGGCTTCAGATTCACAAATAAAAGAATTGTTGATGTTTGTTGAGGGTTCTGGAAATGAAGAAACAGTTTTGATGTCTTTGATTGGTAATTTTGATTTGAACGAGCTTTCGGTTTTGACCGATAAAATGAATTTGCCCGGAGGCGATGATTTGAAAAAAGCATCAAAAGGTTCAAAAGGACAAAAAGGTACAAAATAATAAGTGATGAGAATTGCATTTTACTTCGCCATATTGGTTTCATTATTACTGTTGAGTTGCAATAGAGAACCTAGTCTGCAAAAATATTTTGTAGAAAATTCAGAAAAGAAAGAATTTGTTTCATTAGATATTTCGCCAAGTATTTTGAATATTGATAAAACAAAACTTACTGCACAACAAAAAACGGCTATAAAGTCTTTTGAAAAGATGAATATCTTGGCGTATAAATTTGATAAAAATAATCCGGCACAATATAATACAGAAAGTCAAAAAGTTACACAGCTTCTAAAAGGAGAGGATTATCAAGAGTTAATGAAAATAGGATCTGGAAAAGATGGTGCTTCTATAAGTTATGTAGGTTCGGCTGATAATATCAATGAGTTCGTTCTTTTTGCCAAAAGAAAAGAAAATGGTTTTGCTGTAGTTAGAATATTAGGAGATAATATGGACCCAAATAATATCATGAACATGATTTCATTATTGAAAAGTGCCAATATTGATATGGATGCATTAAAACCTTTACAAGGTTTGATTAAATAATTTTTTTTGGGGTACAGTTTGTCTATGCCTCGAGTGTTATTTTTTAAAATATTTAAACGGAACAAATAGCATTCCGAAACATTCACCGTGTCCTTTCCCAATATGTTTGTGATGCATTTTGTGTGCTCTTCTAACTCCTTTTGCATACAAATTATTAGCATTTCTAAATAGTTTAAAACGCTGATGAATAAAGATGTCATGTACAATAAAATAGGCAACTCCGTAAGCAAATATTCCTAGACCAACGGCAAGTCCTAACTCAAAAATGCCTTTTTGCCAAAGTAAAAAACAACCAATACTTACCACAGCATAAAAAATAAAGAAAGCATCATTTCTTTCAAACCAAGAATCATGGTCTTTCTTGTGATGATCGGCATGCAAAACCCATAAAAATCCATGCATAATATACTTATGAGTAAACCAAGCCATGAATTCCATGATACAAAAAGTAAGAATAAAAACTATAATATTTAAAAGCATGATTTTTATAATAAATTCAATCGATAATTAACATAGCATTTAGCTAACAAGCCAAATTTTTCATAATCGGGCACTCGAATTCGAGTGTTTTTGATTTCCATAGATGGCGTCTTTTTTAGTTTTGACAATAACTTTTTGTAATAAATAAAAGCAGTATAAACGCCAAACTTAGCTTCCAAAGGCAGTTTCAAAATGCCTTCAAAACCAGCATGAAAATCAGCTTCAATTTCTTTGATGATTTCATTTTTTGAATGTTCATCTAGTCGAGACAAATCAGTATTTGGGAAATACGTTCTGTTCAAATCTTCATAATCTGCTTTAAGGTCGCGAAGGAAATTCACTTTCTGAAAAGCAGAGCCTAATCGCATAGCGGAATGCTCTAGTTCATTAAACTTGTTATCATCGCCATTTACAAATACTTTCAAACACATTAATCCTACTACATCAGCCGAACCATATATGTATTCATTATATTCATCAATTGACTTATATTCGGTTTTATGTAAATCCAATTTCATACTTTTCATAAAAGAATTAATCATGGAATGAGGAATGTTATATTTATCAACCGTGTGTTGAAACGAATTCAATATTGGGTTCAAACTGATTTTATTTTCTAGAGCACTTTCTAAATC
>CANJWG010000030.1 GCA_947478365.1 Flavobacteriaceae bacterium
TCACAAGAACCACGGGCAAAAATTGCTCCTTCGGGATGAATGTCGGTTTTTTTGATAACGGGTTCAAATGCAGGTGAAGTCCATAATTCGATTGGATCAGCGGGTTGCACGTCGTAATGTCCGTAAACCAAAATGGTTGGTAGATTTGCGTCAATTGTTTTTTCACCATACACAATTGGGTTTCCGGGTGTGTCACAAATTTCGACAAAATCGCAACCTGCTTTTTCTAAACTTGCTTTCACGGCATTGGCAGTTTTGATAATATCTTGGTGGTAAGCAGCATCTGCACTAACGGAAGGGATTTTCAGCAATTCGATTAATTCGTTGATAAAACGGTCTTTGTGTTGCTGAACGTATGATTTTATGGTTTCCATAATTTGTTGTTTTTTAGAGTTTCAAAAGTACAAAAAAGAGACCGAATATTTTTATGTAAATTACTTTGAAAGTTAGAAGTTATGCTTATATTTGCACTCACAATTTTGCGGGTATGGTGAAATTGGTAGACATGCCAGACTTAGGATCTGGTGCCGCAAGGCGTGTAGGTTCGAGTCCTATTACCCGCACAAAAATAAACGCAATCACTTATAAAATAAGTGGTTGCGTTTTTTGATTCCAAGAGTTGCCCAACCATTGCCCAACTATTTTGAAAAGAGCAACTGTTTAGGTTGCTCTTGATTAATATGATTAGTTGAATTACCAACCGTCAGAAGTTGCTGTTATCGTTTTATTAATTAATAACATAGTAGTTTTCATTTCAGTAACTATTTTTGAATTTAGTTCCTCATACATTGGTTTAAGTGATTCTCTGTATTTTTCCCTTTTCTCTTTACCAATTAATCCTTTTTTTAAATTGGTTTCACTATAATCACTTATCGCTAATATTGTTGAATCTGAGATGCCAATTAAATTAATGCAATCGTAATTCATTTTTATCATTTCAGCTGTCAAATAAGCGGTTGCTGAAGGTTCATAATAAATGTCAACTATTTTATAAATGATTCTATATTTATTGTCTTTAACATTAATTTCAATAAGGTGATTAAATTTCATTATAGCTGTATCTGGTATTGACTTCATATTTGGATACAAAATTCTTGCATTATTTGAATAAGTTATTTCATTAATACCTTTAACAACGATATTGCCACCTTCTGCATCTGATAATTGTGTAACTGATTTGCCAGAATTATAATTGATACTTATCCATTTACTAATTGCTGAAAATATTTCTGCTTTTGATTTATTTGGAACTTCAAAAATACCAGTTACTGCTTTTTCTTCTATTTTATATTCTTGAGCATTTGAGTAAAAACTCACCGCCATCAATAAACCTAATATTAATTTTTTCATAATTTCTATTTTCTAAATTAAACTCAAATGTAAGAAATAAATTATTAAGAATTAGTTTGAAATTTTTTAATAAAAAATGTTACTTTTGAATTTATTGCTTTAAATTAATTAATTTTTAAATAATGCTTAAATCAAAGATTCATAAATTTATTACTCAAAATCCAATATTTTTAAAATTTATTTATGGCATTATAATTTTAAATGTCTTATCCGTTGTGCTTTCTTCATATAAAGAAATTCATCATCAATACGAAACTCATTTTAATTACTTTGAGTTAGTATCAATAATAATATTTTCTTTAGAATATATCATTAGATTTTGGACTTCCGATATTGAATATAAAACCGGAACACCAATAACTAAAAGAATAAAGTTTTTTTTCTCCACGGTCGGTTTGATTGACTTGTTTGCAATACTACCTTTTTATTTACCTCTATTTTTCGTCTTTGACTTGAGGGTTTTAAGAATATTACGTTTGTTTAGATTGTTGAGGATATTTAAACTTGGAAGACTATCAAAATCATTAAAGATAATTACAAATGTTTTAAAGGAATCCAAATCGGAGCTTTCGATAACTTTGTTTGTTACGTTTATCCTACTTACTTTATCATCTACATTAATGTATTATGTTGAGAATGAAGCACAGCCGGAAAAATTTAAAAACATTGGGCAGTCATTTTGGTGGGCAGTTAGTACATTAACAACTGTGGGTTATGGCGATGTTTATCCAATTACCGGAATTGGGAAAGTTTTAAGTTCAATTGTGGCATTAATTGGAATTGGATTTGTTGCACTTCCTACAGCTATAATAAGCTCTGCGTTCATTAATAATATGCAAAAAAACAAGCAAGGTAAAAACGAATGTGAATGTCCAAATTGCGGTGTAAAAGTTACTACTAAAGATTAGTTTTTAGTGTTGAAAACATCTTCCATTATCATTTTTAGTCGTTCTTTTACATCTTTTTCCTTTTTTTGTAGTTCCAGTGCATTGTTTAGATAAAACCTCTTTATTATCGCTTATTTTATTTGTTGATGTGTTGCTCTTCCAAGACCAACATTCAATACAAAGGGTACTTTCAATTAAATTTTCTTGTTCATCTTGAAGTAATGGAAAAAAGTCAATACCCGTGAACTTCTCTACACTATCAATAGTTACAACATAGTTCTTCAGCGATTCTTTAGAGCCAAGATTTGGAAGTATAAATCCAATCCCTTTTATACTTGGTTGACTAAAATCTAAAATGACCTTATAATAATATTTAGGAACAGAAACTTTATTAATACCTATTGATGTAACCTCACCTTTTAGAACCGGTCCGGTCACTATGTACAAATTATTGTTTTCAATTGCCCAAGTTCTTACTAATTCCTCTAACTTTTTCCAAATTCCCCTATTAAAACTTGGATTTTGGGGACTCATATTACTATAATAAAAGGATTCTTTCATTGTAATTGAAGACCAACCCATATCCGAAGCGGGGGCTAAATGACCTCTATCATATCCCGACCCTTTATAATCAATATCGGAAGCCGTTATAGTATTTACTTTTGGGTCTATATTAAATTTATTTGTTCTTTCATAAAGCTTGGTAGTTTCCTCTTTGGTTAATTGATAGGCAACCCAATCTGCTTGTTCGTGAATTTCATTATATAAAAGTGAATATCCCGTATGTTCTATTATTTTGTCTTTACTATTGGTTTTGGGAATTTCAAGTTTTAATATGCTTGAATCTTTAATGTTATGCAATTTAATGCTATCAGCATTAAGCCCAGTACCGTTTTCATATAACAAGACTTTGTTGCTATCGTTTTTTTTTACTTCCTCTTGACAAAAAGCCAATGTTTGGAATAAAATAATTACGATTATTACTTTAATTGTCGTCTTAAGCACTTTTATTAAATTAATTACTAAGATGAACTAATGTTTCGAATAACATTAATTTAATGTTGATAACATCTGCCATTTGCACTTGTAACCATTCTTTTACATCGAGCCCCTTTTTTGGTTGTGCCGGAACATTGAACTCTTTCGGATTTGCTTTCGGAACTTGTGTTGCTTGAAGTTATATTCGTTGTGTTTTGTTTTGAACTAATTACTTTATAAGTTCCATCATCAAATAACATTACTTTTTTTCCCGATTCGGTAGTTGCAATTTCTTGACCTTTTGCAATGTTGAAAGCAAAAATCACAAGTGCAGTAAAAATTATTTTTTTCATAATTACAGTTTTTAAATTGAAATCAAATGTAAGAATTTAATTAATATGCGTAAAAACCTATTTACCGGTTTCAATCCAGTTGTTTATTTTCTTTTCCAATAGCGCTAAAGGTAATACACCGGATTCTAGTATTTTTTGATGGAAAACTTTAATATCAAATTTGTCTTTCATCTTGTCTTGTGCTTTTTTGCGTAGTTCTAAAATTTTCAGTTGTCCCATTTTATAAGACAATGCTTGTCCAGGAATTGCCATGTAGCGTTCAATTTCAGCAATAATTCCGGCTTCGCTTTCGGCTTCGTTATCTAACGAATATTTAATAGCCTGCTCACGCGTCCAGCTTTTATTATGAATTCCGGTATCCACTACTAAACGAACAGCTCGGTGCATTTCGTTTCCTAACATACCAAAGTATTGATAAGGATCAGTATATAAACCCAACTCTTTTCCAAGACTTTCGGTGTACAGAGCCCAACCTTCGCCATAAGCGCCAAACCAAGCAAATTTTCTGAAATTCGGCAATTCATTATTTTCTTGTTGTAATGAAATTTGGAAATGATGTCCGGGAATAGCCTCATGCAGAAATAAATCTTCGTCGCCATAATAATTATACGCTTTTACATCCGGAATCGGCACATAGAAAACACCCGGTCTTGATCCGTCAGCTGTGCCTTGGCTGTATTCAGCACTTGCTGTTTTTTCTCTAAAAGCTTCTGTTCTTTTTATCTGGAAAGGACATTTTGGTTGCAACGAAAACAATTTATCAACATTAGGTTTTATGGTTTGATGTATTTTTTCGAAGTTGGCAATAACTTCTTCTGGTGTTTTGAAAGACATTAATTCAGGTTTGGTTCTAACATGCTCAAAAAATTCATTTATGGTTCCTTTGAATCCAACCTGGTCTTTTACTTTTTCCATTTCGGCTTTGATTCGCGCTACTTCTTTTAAGCCAAGCACATGAATCTCTTCCGGAGTTTTGGTAGTCGTTGTCCATTGTTTTGCATATACTTTGTACAGCTCCTTTCCATTTGGCAAACTGCCAATTCCACTTGTAGTTCTTGAAGCCGGAAGGTATTCGTTTTTCAAAAAGGCAGTTATTTTTTTGAATTGTGGCTCTAGTTTTTCTTTGATTGTAGCAGCGTATTCTTTTTTCAAAGTCTCTTGTTGGTCGGCTGTAATTTCTTTTGGGAAAGCTATTAAAGCAGAATAAAAAAGATTGTCTTCTACATTTGTGGTAACCATACTTTCAAATTGAGGAATCATTTTTACAGTCAATGCTTTTGGTAAAACCATTCCTTTATCGATCCCTTTTTTCATGTAAATCATCGCTGAATCTACCCAAACCGCAAATAAATCCATTCTTTTCAAGAAATTTTTATAATCTTTTTCGGTTTTAAATGGCTGCGCACTTGTCCCTCCGGCATATTGACCCATCGTCAAGTGGGTTCCCCAAAACTGATGAATAGGCATCAAATTGGTTTCATATTTCAATAAATCTTTCCCTACAGCAACTTCCCATTTGATGATGTCGTAGCTGTTTTTTTCTTCAGCAGATAAAGCAGTCGTATCAATAGTTGTTAATTCATTTTCGAATTTATCATAAAAAGCGGCTTGCTTTTTTCGGTACGAATCAGTCATTTCAAATACTAGTTTGTCGTTGTATTCGTTTTGACCGTTTTGAGTAGCATCTAACGGATTTAACTCGTTTTTGCCATCAAAATAAGCATCGGTAATGGCTTTGAAATTTTGTTCTTTCTTTTCAGACTTGCAGTTTACAACTAGTAATGAAAGAAGGACTATTACAGAAATTGTGTTTAATTTTTTCATGTTTAAGTGATTAGTTTTACTTCGTACAGTTCGACCTAAAGGTCTCGAGTGGTAAAATTATTTGTGATAGTTTAAAAATTTGTTACTAAAATATAAAATTATCCGTGATACACCCTAGAAAAAACGATTCTTCCTTCTTTGATTTCTAATACTTCCGCAACGGACATGTTCTCTTCGTTTTCAACCACCCGAATATATTCCATAAAAACCCTGTCGGCATTTGATGTTAGGGAAGTTACTTTATAATGCAAACTCGGCAATCGATCAAAGGAATCTTTCCACCAGGTTCGAAGCGCTTCTTTTCCAGTAACCAATCCGTTAGTTTCCGGATGGCGGATTTTTAGTTTTGGACTAAAATGCTGTGCTTCGTCATCATATAACGACAATAACTTTTCTAAATTATGCGCATTAAACGATTCAAACCATAACATTGCAATCGATAAGTTTTTTTCTGCAGACATAGTTTTGTGAAATGAAAAAGCCTCGCGTTCTCAAAACGAGAGGAATTTATGGGAAAACATAGTTACGTTACGAGTTTTTCAAATTGATAATTTCCTGATCTGTTAAGAATCGCCAATTGCCTCGTGGTAAATTCTTTTTGGTTAAACCCGCAAAAGCAACGCGATCAATTTTTATCACATTGTATTGGAAACTTTCAAAAATAGCGCGAACAACTTTCACATTTGGCGTTCTCAGTTTCAACCCGATTTCTGTTTTAGGTTCGTTTTCTATATAGGAGATTTCGTCAACGTATAATTTATGTCCATCAAGTGTAACTCCACCAGCAATTTTCTCTAAATCTTCAAATTTTAAATTTTTATCTAAGGAAACTTGGTAAATCTTAGTAGATTTTTGATTAGGCAAGCTAAATTTCCGAATCATATCCGTATCGTTTGTAAACAATAACAAGCCAGTTGTGTTTTTATCCATTCTGCCAATAGCACCAATTTTTGCTGAGGTAGAACCTTTTACCAACTCTAAAACATTACGATATTCTTGTCCTTCATCAAGAGCTGTTGTGAAGTTTTTGGGTTTGTTTAGCAAGATGTATTCTTTTTTTTCCGGAGTTAAAGTGGCTCCGTCAAAGTTAACAACATCTCCTGATTTTACCAGATAACCCATTTCTGTAACTGGAATTCCGTTTACTTTCACATTCCCCGATTGAATGTAGATATCAGCATCACGACGGGAACATGCCCCTGAATTGGCAATGTATTTATTCAAACGAATTTCATCAGCTGCTTTTGGTCTTTTTGCTGTTTGATTCGGTTTCTTTTCTACTTTATTTGAAAGAACTGTATCGGCTTTTGTACTAGGCTTAACTTTTTTAGGCCCTTGGGCACGCTTAGCCATGGCAGGTTTAGCTCCGCTCCGTTCGCCTCCGGCTCGGGTTGGCTTATTCGAACTTGGTCTCGAACTATTTGGACGTGAGCCACTTCGTTTATTATTGCCTTCCTTGTTATTCATAATGCTGTAATTTACTTCGTCAGTTCGGCCAATATGACCTCGTGTTGGCAAAGATACGTATTTCAGTTGCTTTTTCAGGAGCTATTTCCGGCTGTTCACTATTTCTTTTTATCCTGAACTTGTTTCAGGATCCTGAAACAAGTTCAGGATAAAAAGGATGCCGTTCCCATCCGGGCTATAAAACAGCTAAAACTTCAACAGTCTTCTACCGTGAACCAGCACTTCGGGATCGATTAAAACAATGCAGAAAACACCTGAGACTACTAGAAATTTTAGCATATTATGAAGTTTTAAATAATCGGGTTTGGAGTTGGATTTCCAGAGTTTTTGTAGAAAGAAAATCAAAATAATTAAACTCATATAGAAGTAAATATCCATATACCCAACTTCAAATATTTCGACTAGAAAATAAATTGGAATTATTGTCAAAACGGTTAGAAATGTAATAATTTTTTTTGCAGTGCTTTCACCAAACATTACGGGTATAGTTTGATAATCATTAGCAATATCGCCCTTAATATTTTCCAAATCTTTTATTATTTCACGGATTATAAGCAAAAGAAAAAGAAAATTAGCGTGAGCAAAAATCTGCGGATAGGTATTTTTGTAATAGAGTAAAATGGCAAAAAAGGGCAGAACTGCTAGAAATGCTGCGGTCATATTTCCAACTATCGCCATTTTTTTGAGTTTATGAGAATAAAACCAAATTAGGAAAATATAGGCCGAGAAGAATAAAACAGCGCGAAACGAAACAAAAAATGATAGTAAGAAAACAATAAAATTCACAGTAAAATAAACTTTAAGTTTTGTTTTTTGACTCACCAAGCGGTCGAGTTGTGACTTGTTGGGGCGATTTATTAAATCTTTTTCGCTATCATAAAAATTATTAATGATATAACCAGAAGCAATAGTTAAACCGGAAACAATTACGATGATAAATAAGTTGAAATCGAGCAAAACACTTAACGCTCTTTTTTCGGGCGCCAAAATAAAAATAGCTGAAAGATATTGTGCTAAGGCAATGATAGGAATGTTATAACCGCGAATAACAGAAAACATGCTGGCAATTTTCAGCAGTAAGTGTTTGTTTTTTCGGCTGAGCATTTTGGTAAAATTAAAATTGGTAAACCACTTCCAATTTATAATCTTTTAAGGATCTTTTCGCTTTTTCTAAGTCTTTAGTAAAACCTAAAATATAACCACCACCACCGGAACCGCAAAGTTTTAAGTAGTAATCGTTAGTGTCAATACCACGTTGCCAAATACCGTGAAATTGTTGTGGAATCATCGGTTTGAAGTTGTTTAAAACTACTTTAGACAATTGCTTGGTATTAGCAAATAAAGATTTCATATCGCCTCCTAAGAAATTTTCCACACAAGCATCGGTATATTTTACGAATTGTGTTTTAAGCATTTTACGGAAACCTTCCTCTTTTAGGTTTTCCATAAATATATTGACCATTGGAGCTGTTTCGCCTACAATTCCGGAGTCTAACAAAAACACAGCGCCTTTTCCGGTTGTGCTTTGTGAAGGAATTCCAGTAGCTTCAATATTGTCTTTAGAATTAATAAGAATTGGAATACTCAAATAACTATTCAAAGGGTCAAGTCCTGAACTTTTGCCATGAAAAAAGGATTCCATTTGAGAAAAAATGGCTTTTAATTGCAATAATTTATCACGGGTCAAATTTTCTAAAACGGTGATTTTGTTATTGGCATATTTATCATAAATAGCAGCAACCAATGCGCCGCTACTACCAACACCATAACCTTGAGGAATACTGGAATCAAAATACATTCCGCGTTCAACATCAGCTTTTAGTATTTCAATATTGAAAGTTACAAGTTCTGGTTGCTCTTGCTGAAGATTTTCTAAATAAGTAACAAATCTTCTCAAACTTGCATTGGATTTAATAGCTTCCTGGGTTGGATTTTCATCCACTTTCAATGCGCCATTGTAAAAGTTATAAGGAATTGATAAACCTTTTGAATCTTTTATAATTCCGTATTCTCCGAAGAGAAGAATTTTTGAGTAAAAAAGTGGTCCTTTCATAGTTGAATCAATTGACTTCCGTTTCCAATTGCATCACAAATATAGTTACCATTTTGACAATAGCCAACTAATTCGTCTTTAATAAATTGTAAAACATTTTCTCTATTGTTTTCGGGATACAAAACATGTACGTTTGCTCCTGCATCTAAAGTAAAACAAACCGGAGTTTTGGTTTCATTTCTGAATTTCCAAATTTTATTTATGATTTCCAGTGTGTTAGGTTTCATCAATATAAAATAGGGTAGTGATGTCATCATCATCGCATGCAATGTCAAGGCTTCGCTTTCTACTATTTTGATAAATTCGGCTAAATTGCCATTTTCTAAAACGGTTTTTATCGCCGATAAATTGTGATGCGCTTGTGCAAAACGCTGTTCGGCAAACGGATGATTGTGCATCAAATCGTGTCCAATTGTTGAAGATACCTGCTTTTCGCCTTTGTCGACTAACAAAATGGTGTCTTGATAGTTTTTAAAATTGGCATGAATAGTTGAAGGAAATTCTACACCAAACAAATCGGAACTATCATTAATTCCTTCGTGATTTCCCCAAACGACTACGCTTCCTTTTACGCTTCTACAAGCACTTCCTGAACCCAATCGTGCTATGAAAGAAGCTTTTTGATAAAAATATTCTTCAGTCATTTCAGGGTTTAAAGCTTTTTCCAAACTCATAATATTCATGGCTAAAGCCGCCATTCCAGAAGCAGAAGAAGCAATGCCTGAACTATGTGGGAACGTATTTTCGGTGTCAATCGTAAAATGATAATCTTTCAAATAAGGACAATAGATTTCAATACGTTCGAAGAACTTTTGAATTTTGGGTTTGAAATCTTCTTTAGGTTTGCCTTCAAATAACAAATCAAATGAAAAATTCCCGTTTGTCACACTGAACTTGTCGAAGTGTTTGACAAATGTCAATTTGGTAATCGTTTTACAATTGTTTAGTGTAAAACTAATCGAAGGGTTTGCCGGAATCTGATTTTCTTTTTTACCCCAATATTTTACTAAAGCAATGTTGCTGGGTGCACTCCATTGAAAATTTCCGTTCTCAATGCTAGCCTGATGATGGGCTATAAAATCCTTTTCGGACATAGGTTTATAGTTTGCTTTTTGGTTTGACCCAAAATTTTGAAAGACAAAGATACTTTTTTTATAAAAATCAGCAGAAGTTTTATAAAAACAAACTGTTTTGGTTTAGTATCTTTGAGAGTATAAAAATAAATGTTATGCAAAAGATTTTAAAAATAGTTTTGGTCGTTGCCGTATGTTTAACTGTTGGTTATTTTTCGGGAATGGAAACAAGAGAAAGTATTACAACCTGGTATCCGACTTTGGTAAAGCCCATTTTTAACCCGCCAAACTGGATTTTCGGACCGGTTTGGACATTGTTGTATATCATGATGGGAATTGCTGCCGGTTTGGTTTGGACTAAAGGTTCTGAAGAACAAACCACTAAAAAAGCACTTGGTTTCTTTGCGATACAGTTAGGCTTGAATGCGCTTTGGTCTTATCTTTTCTTTGGGTTGCATAATCCATTTTTGGCCTTAATTGAAATTATTCTGCTATGGTTAATGATTTTAGAAACGTATAATCTGTTCAAAAAAATTAACAAAACAGCAGGTCTTTTATTGCTTCCTTATTTGGCTTGGGTAAGTTTTGCGACTATTCTTAATGCTAGTATTTGGTGGTTGAATAGATAATTATAACGTAATAGATTGAGCCACAATAAACCCACTAGTCCAAGCATTTTGGAAATTAAATCCGCCAGTAATAGCATCAATATTTACGATTTCGCCAGCAAAGAATAAATTTTTATGCTGTTTACTTTCCATGGTTTTGAAATTGATTTCTTTTAAATCAATGCCACCAGCAGTAACAAATTCTTCTTTGAAAGTGCTTTTGCCATTGACCTGAAATTCACCGTTGGTAAGTTGATTGGCTAAATTGGTCAGTTGTTGTTTGGACAAATCCGCCCATTTGGTTTCGCCTTCAATTCCTGATGCCAAAACCAAACTTTCCCACAAGCGATTTGGCAACTCAAATGGTGATTTCTTGCTTACGAATTTCTTAGCATGTTCGTGTTTGAGCTCTTTCAAAGTTTCTAAAGCTTCTTCAAACGTGAGTTCGTTGAGCCAGTTGACCTGAAGTGTAAATTGATAATTTTTGTCAAACAATTCTCGTGCACCCCAAGCAGATAATCTTAATATTCCCGGGCCAGACATTCCCCAATGCGTTATTAGTAATGGACCAGCAGCTTCGAGTTTAGAACCTTTCACTTTCACTTTGGCGAAAGCCGAAAGTCCCATCAAATCTTTAATGCGAGTATCTTTGATATTAAAAGTAAATAGGGAAGGAACAGGAGAAACTAAGGAATGACCAACTTGAGTAAGCATGTCCCAAATTTTTGGATTGCTGCCCGTCGTCATTATTAATTTTTGACAAGCAAAAGTTTCGTGATTGGTTTCTACTTTCCAATAATCTTCCGCTTTGAAAATAGATTGCACGCTTTGACCCGTCAATACTTGTATTCCGAGTTTTTGTGTTGCCGAAAGAAAACAATCAATAATGGTCTGCGAATTATCTGAAGTAGGAAACATGCGTCCGTCTTCTTCAATCTTCAGTTCCACACCATGACGTTCAAACCATTCTATGGTATCACCTGAACAAAATTGATGAAACGGCCCGCGTAATTCTTTTTCGCCACGCGGATAAAATTTCACTAAATCATTTGGCACAAAGCAGGCATGTGTCACATTACAGCGGCCACCACCGGAAATACGGACTTTTTCCAAGACTGTTTTGCCTCTTTCGATTATGGCTACTTTTAGTTTAGGATTTTTTTCAACAATATTAATTGCTGTAAAGAAACCAGCTGCGCCGCCGCCCACAATTATAATGTTGTAGTTCGAATTCATATTACCTTTAAGGGCTATTTTTATTTATAATATTTTAGCTGTGTCATGACAATAAACAGTCTAAACTCTATCCGGAAAATCAGTAATGATGCCGTCAACGTTTAAAGATTTGACAAAGATAATGTCTTCCGGCTCATTGATGGTCCATGGATAGACTTTAAAATTCTTGGATTGCATGTTGGCAACATTTTCAGTTGTTAGCAAATGATAATACGGGTGAATGGAATACGCTTTTATAAATTTGGCGAAAGCCAATGCTAACGCTAAATCGGTGTTGGTCAAAACACCAATTCGGATTTTATTATTCAAAAAATGGACTTGCTGCAAGGCATTCCAATCAAAACTAGAAACTAAGAAATCGTCGTATTTCCAACCTTTTTCAGAAACATATCGTTCGATAAGTTCGGCTACTTTATCGGCAGTTTCATAGGTTTTGAGTTCCACATTGATAAAGCATTTTTGGTTCACTAATTCAAAAACTGACATTAAAGTTGGGATTCCAAAAGCTTTTAATTTAGTTGCGGAATAATCTTTTACAAAACCCTTCCCCGAAGTAGTTCTTTCTATAGTATCATCGTGAATAACGACTACTTCCCCCGATTGGCATAAATGCACATCGATCTCAATTCCGTCAGTACCTAAATCAATCGCTTTTTGGAAAGAAGCCAAAGTATTTTCGGCTACATAACCTTTTGCGCCGCGATGACCTATTTTGAGCATAATTTTAACATTAAGGGATTAAGCTTTTCATTAAGTTTAACCGGTTGGTGAAATTAAATTAATAGATTTTTGATGTTATTTATTGGTCAGTCAAAGATAAATTAATTTATATATTTAACTTGATTTAAACTCTAACTCAAAGTTGCTTCGACAATTCGCTATGGTCCGGTCAAAGAACTTAAAATTTCTAAAACTATAAATATTTTTAACTTTATTTGTAATAAATGTTATTTGTTTAGGGACTTCAAGATGCTGAAATTTGAATATCTTGACCAATATTTATTCAATTTATTTTATTTCAAATAATTACACTCAACGGGTTATATTAGTTATATTTATTTTAAAGAGCCACGTTTTTATAACATGGTTTTTAAGTTACATTTTCAAAAGCTAAACCTTATCTTTGTTGCGAATTAATATTTACTCCTATTTATGAATAAAGAAGTTGCGGGTTTTTCCAAATTATCCAAAGAAGAAAAAATCAATTGGATTACCAATGAATATTTTGTTAATCCAACAGAAGCCGTTGCGACTATAAAACAATATTGGAACAACGATACCAAGATCCAACAACTGCATGATGAGTTTATAGAAAATACCATTACTAATTTCTATTTGCCTATGGGGATTGCTCCTAATTTCCTAATAAATGGTAAATATTATTCGGTGCCAATGGTTATCGAAGAAAGTTCCGTTGTAGCGGCAGCAGCTAAATCGGCTAAGTTTTGGAGCACGCGTGGCGGATTTAAGGCAACGGTTTTAAATACCGAAAAAATAGGGCAGGTTCACTTTCTGTTCAAAGGAAATACAGCTAAACTTCATCAGTTTTTTGATAGCATAAAACAAAAATTGATTGCTTCCACGGAAAGCATTACCAAGAACATGCAAAAGCGAGGTGGGGGAATTACCTCTTTGGAACTTCGAAATAAAACTGCCGAATTAGAAAATTACTTTCAGCTGCATGCCACTTTTGAAACTAAAGACAGTATGGGTGCAAATTTTATCAATTCGTGTTTGGAACAATTGGCAAAAACTTTAAAAGAAGAAGCGCATAATCATGCTGATTTCAATGATTTGGAAAGCGTCATCACAGTTGTAATGAGCATACTTTCGAATTATGTTCCAAATTGCATTGTTCGCGCCGAAGTTTCCTGCAAAGTTTCCGAACTGGCCGACAAGAAAATTGAAAACCCTCAAGAGTTTGCTGAGAAATTTGTGCAGGCCGTTCGCATTGCCGAGATCGAGCCTTTTAGAGCTGTTACTCACAATAAAGGAATAATGAATGGAGTTGACTCGGTTGTGTTAGCTACAGGAAACGATTTTCGTGCCGTCGAAGCTGGAGTGCATGCTTATGCTTCCCGTAATGGTAAATACTCGAGTTTGTCACACGCCAAAATAGAAAACGGCATCTTTACTTTTTGGATGGAAATTCCATTAGCACTAGGAACTGTAGGCGGATTGACTTCGCTTCATCCTTTGGTAAAGATGGCTTTAGAAATTCTCGGGAAACCATCAGCACAGGAATTAATGCAAATAGTTGCTGTAACAGGTTTGGCGCAAAACTTTGCAGCACTTCGTTCACTAACAACTACAGGAATTCAGGAAGGGCATATGAAAATGCATATCAATAATATTCTCAATCAGTTTCAAACCACAGCGGAAGAACGAAAAATAATTAAAAGTCACTTTGAGAACAATTCTATTTCGCATTCATCAGTGGTTGAATTTATTGAAAAACTAAGAAAATAATCTGCATCTATTTTATAAAAAATATTCGTGCATTCGTGGCAAAAAAATGAAACAAACCTTTTACAGTAACGGAAAATTACTCATCACTGGAGAATATTTAGTACTTGACGGTGCCAAAGCTTTTGCGTTACCTACTAAGTTTGGGCAAAAATTAATTGTTGAAGCATCAGAAGGACAAATTATCCATTGGAAAAGTTTTGACAGCGATGGTAGCATTTGGTTTGAGGATACTATTCCGTTTGCATCAATCATTAGAAATGAACGTTTTGATGATGCTAAGAATATAAAGAACACCTTAATTGAGATTTTGCACGAAGCTTATTTGATAAATTCTGATTTTATCACTTCTTCAAATGGATATACAATCAGAACCGAATTGACTTTCCCAAAATCATGGGGTTTAGGCACATCATCTACCTTAATTAACAACATTGCCCAATGGTTGAAAATCGATGCTTTTGAGCTGCTAAAAAGAAGTTTTGGAGGTAGCGCTTATGATATTGCCTGTGCTCAGAATAACAGTCCAATTGTATATCAGTTAGTCGATGAAAAACCGATAGTTGAAAAAGTTAATTTCAAACCTGCTTTTACAGACAAAATCTTTTTTGTTTATCTCAATAAAAAACAAAACAGTAAAGCTGCGATTGCATCTTACTATGGTATACAAGGAAATGTCCAAAATGCCTTGGAAACCATTAATTCTATTACAAAAAGGGTAATTGAAGCAATAACTTTAAAAGAATTTGCCCTCGACTTACAAAATCACGAAATTGAATTGAGTAACATTTTAGAATTACTAACTGTTAAAGAAGCATTGTTTCCTGATTTTGATGGGGTGATAAAAAGCCTTGGTGCTTGGGGTGGCGATTTTGTAATGAGCATTTCCAAAAAAAATCCAACCGACTATTTTAAAACTAAAGGATTCGAGATTGTAATCCCATATGACGAAATGATATTATAAAAAAATCCTGAAGTTAACTTCAGGATTTTTTTTGTGAAAGCTATTAATAAAAATCAGCTCTGTTATCTTGAATATCGGCATCGTCCTTCAACGCTTGCATAAATCTTCCGGAATTTCCAACAGCCTGCTGTTTTACTTTTGCAACATAATCATCAAACTTCTTTAAAGCTGGTGCTTTGGTAACTGTTCGGGTAACGATTACATATTCTCCAGAGTTTCCTTCAATAGGTTTTGAAACCACATTTGCTTTAGATGAAAATGCTAATCCTACTACTTTTGGTTCAAAACCAGCATTAGGAACAGAAGGATTTTCAATCGTTAAGTCAACAGCATTCATAACAGTAACTTTATTTGCTGCTGCGATAGCTGCTAATGAGGCACCTTTCATTTTAGCTGCTATTTTAGCTGCCTTCTTTTTATTTTTCAAGATTGGCTCAACTTGTGGTCTTGCTTCTTCAACTGACATTAATCCTTTAGGGGCAATACTTTTCAATTTAGCAATAACATGACCAACATTTACGATTTCAAACCGTTTAACGCTACCAATTTTGGTATCACCTTCAAAACCCCATTTTACAATTTGTCTTTGATTGCTTAAAGAACCAAAACTTTCATCAATTGCTTTTACTCTAACCGCTGGGCTTGAAGTTAATTTGTTATCCTTAACAAGTTTAGCAAAATCTTTATTCGCTGCATCCATTTCAAATTTGGTTGCTTGTGTATAGATTTTATCATTTGTAGCTTCAGATGGCTCAATTTTCTGCGCAATAGTTGCCAATTTCACTGCATCTTGTTTGTCAGTTACTTGAATGATATGGTAACCAAATTCAGTTTCTACCAAACCAATTTTTCCGATAGGATTTCCAAAAGCAAAATCATTAAAAGGTTTTACCATTTGGTTTAGTCCAAAAAATCCTAAATCACCACCTTGTTGTGCAGAGGAATCATCTGAGTTAGTCATGGCTAACATCATAAACATTCCAGGATTTGCCTGCGCTTGCGCTAATAAACCATCAGCTTTGGCTTTGGCTTGTTCTTTAGTTCTTTTTTCTTTTTTGTTAGGAACTTTTGTTCCTTCCCAGCTAATTAAGATGTGACTTGCTTTTACTTTCGCTCCTGCTTTTCTACCTAATCCTTTTGAAAGACAATAGTAATTACCTTTCATATACGGACCGTAAATTTCACCAACAGGTAAATTAAATAAGGCTTCAGCCTGTTCAGCCGGCAAGTCTTGTTTTGAAATATAAGTTGAATCAAAAGGGATATCAGAATTTGCGTTTACAAAATCAGCGATATCAGTTACTGATCTAAATCCTTGAATTGTATCATTTTTACCAGTTTCTTTGTTGTAACGTACGCTTGGTAATAATAAGGCATCAACATTTTTCTTGATTTCAGCTTCGTCAGCTGCTGATGGTTTTTCTGAAATTAAAACATAATCCAATTCACGTGACTCTTCCGATTTGAATTTTTTCTCTTTCGTTTTCATGTAAGCTGTTATTTCCTCATCAGTTACTTTTACATCACTGTCTTTTATAGATGAATAAGGAACCATTACATAATCAAAACCCACTTTGTTAGATTCGGCTTCATATTTGAATTTACCTTCGGTTTGAGTAGCATACATTCCTCCTTTAATCAAAGAGTTGTATATTTCATACTTTGCTCTTAACTCAGCATTTTTTTCTTGGTCTTTCAACATCTCCATTCCGTTTGGAATTTGTTTGAAATAATCCTTAAATTTGTTTAAATCAAATTTACCTGCGGCATTTAAAAACATTTGGTTTTGACCAATATTTGGATCAGATTTGAATGCTTCTACAATATGTTTTTCGCCAACACGGATTCCTAATTTTTCGA
>CANJWG010000031.1 GCA_947478365.1 Flavobacteriaceae bacterium
GACAACTAACCCATGGGTCTCTTCTAATCCATTAGTTGCCACTATTGATAATTTAGGATTAGTTACTGGAGTTAGTGCTGGTACTACTACAATAACATATAACAATTCAAATGGTTGTCAAAAAACCAATTTAGTTACCGTCAATCCTTTGCCATCTGTTATAGTTCCTCCAACATTATTTGAATGCAGTAATGGAACTGTAACAACAGCAACATTTGATTTAACAATAAATCAAGGTGTTGTTACAGGAGGTCTTCCAGGTTTCTCAGTAACGTATTACACCTCGCTAACGAATGCTCAAAACGGCACATCATCTATAGTTTCACCAACAAGTTATACGGGATTGGACAATGAGGATGTATATTTGAGAGTTGAGAATACTGCCACAGGATGTTTTTCTATTACCACTCAGTTATTAAGGGTAACAAATGGTCCTTTGGCCATAACACCTTTACCATTGCATTATTGCGATCCAAACAATGATGGCTTTGGTGTTTTTGATTTGGACAGTACCATTAATGAAATAGCTGGAGGGCCATTGCCGACAGGAGTTTTAGTTACTTTCCATGAAACACAGACTGATGCATCAATAGGAGCTAATCCAAAATCAAGTCCTTATTATAATATTGTTTTGAACACACAAACTATTTATGTTCGTGTATCTTATACCCTAACTGGGTGCGCTAATTATGTAGAGCTTCAGTTAGTGGTTGATCCAACCCCTATTTCGCCAGTAAACTTAAATCCGATAACGGTGTGCGATCAGGATGCAAACCCACAAGACGGAATAACTTCAGTAGATTTAACCCAGCAGGAATCTGTTATATTGGCACAACAACCCCAGCCAATAACCTCTTCGTATACCATTTCGTATTACACCTCTCAAAGTGATGCCCAAACCCAAACCGCAGCAATTAGTAATGTTACAAGTTATTTAACGGCTAGCGATGAAATTTGGATACGTATAGAGAATAGTGTAACAAATTGCATTAATACTGGATCTTTCCAAGTAGTTGTCAATAAACCATTATTACTTAACACACCATTACCTTTGAGTTTATGTGATAATGATATGATTTTGAATGATCAATTCCAAGTGTTTAATCTAACGGTAAAAGACTTAGAAATTACGCAAAACCTAACAGGATATTCCGTTAGCTACTATCCAAGTTTACTAGATGCTCAAAACGGTACCAATGTTATTTTAACCCCAACAGCTTACCAAAATGACCCATTGCATCCTGCAGTACAAACATTAGGAGTTGTAGTTACTTCTTCAGCAGGTTGTACAAGCATCACTACTTTAGATATTCGGGTAGAGCCATTGCCAACGCTAACTTCACCAACAATTGATATAGAAGTATGCGATGGGAATCAGGATGGCTTTGGTGATTTTAATTTAAGTAGTCTAGTACCTGGATTGTTAAACGGAATAACTACTTATGCGGTAAGTTTCCATGAGACTCTCACAGACGCACAATCAGATATTAATCCTATACCCACGAGTGTAAATTATACTACAATTACCCCACTTATGCAAATGCTATATGTAAGAGCAGAAGATACAATCACAGGCTGTTGGAACACACTTCCCATTACCCTTAATGTCAATCCGAGTCCGATTGCTCCTATAAACTTAAACCCTATAGTGGTATGTGACCAAGACAGTAATCCGCAAAATGCAAGTACACCAATAGACTTAACCCAGCAGGAATCTGCTATATTGGCACAACAAACAGGAGCAGCAGCTAACTATACTGTGGAGTATTACTCCTCACAATTATTAGCAGAACAAGGCACAGCACCAATTATAAATAATACCAACTATATTGTTAGTGATGGAGCAACTATATGGATTAGGGTAGAGCTTATAGCAACTGGTTGTTATAACATTGGCTCTTTCCAAGTAGTGATTAATAAACCATTGTTACTTCCTAATTCTCTGCCGCCATATAGTTTGTGTGATTATGATTCGAATCCAAATAACCAAAATGATCAGTATCATATATTTGATTTAACACAAGGAATAACAACACTTCTTCCTTTAGCAACAGGAGCAACTGTAGCTTACTATCCAAGTTTGCTTGATGCTCAAAATGGCACTAATGTGATTATTACACCAACAGCTTACCAAAATGACCCATTACATCCGGCGGTACAAACTTTGGGCGTTGTAGTTACTACCGCAGCAGGTTGTAAAAGCATCACAACATTAGACATTAGAGTATTGCCAATACCAACCCCACGAACTGATCCACCGGCATTGGCACCAAAATGTGATGATAACCTTCCGGGAGATATGTTAGAGGTATTTGATTTAACAGTTAATGAATCCTACATTGAGAACAGTGATCCTAACTTGAGTTTCCATTATTTCCAGACACAGGCTGATGCAATAGCCAATATTAATGAAATACCAAATCCAAATGCAGCCTTAGTAGGAGACAATGTTTGGATAAGAGTAGAGAACAATGGAGTTGATTATTTTAACAATAACTGTTATGTATTGGTAAAGCAACCTTTAACGGTGAATCCATTACCGGCGATAGTGCAGCCGCTGGCGCCATACAGGGCCTGTGATGATAATACCGATGGCATAGCTGTATTTGATTTAACAAACCCACAGTTGGCCATAGCCATATTGGGTGCCACTCAATTACCGGCAAATTTCACGATAAGTTATTATCTAACGCCAGCAGCAGCCAATCCGGCAACCAACAACGGAGAAACCCCACTGCCAAACAGTTATACCAATGTAACATCACCAAACGCACAGACTATTTATATCAGAGTGGTTAACAATGCAACGGGTTGTGTCAATACAGGAGCATTGCCACTAGCAGTAGAGCCATATGCAACAGCTAGCGGACCAAAAACGTTTAATCAATGTGATAGTTATGATGATCCGTATGATGGGGTTGAACTTATCGATTTAACTACTTACGCATCGGCAATACTAAACGGACAAGATCCAGCCATATTCCTAGTGAGTTACTACACCAGCTTTGCCGATGCACAGGCAGGAAACAATGCGTTAACATTGGCAGAGGCGCAGGCGTATCAGACTGATGCAGATACCGATACGATATGGGTAAAGGTAGAGAACAGCGCTAACCTTATTACTCCTGTATGTTATGCCATCACTACGATTAATATTACGGTGGAGCGTAATCCGAATCCTATTATTAACACAGCAAACAATGTGACTACTATTTGTGTTGACTTTATCACGAATCAGGTAGTAAGACCACTTACGCTGAACAGTGGGATTACAAATCCGGGTAACTATACCTTTGAATGGTTTGAAGACGGTTCCGCTACTCCGATAGCGGGTGCTACAGGCCCGACGTACACGGTTGACACTCCGGCCGCAGGCGGAGTAACCAGAAATTATACGGTGACTGTAACAAGCAACAGTCTACTGGCATGTCAGACTATATCATCAGCTTTTTCAGTGATACAATCAGGTCCAGCAGTGGTACCGGCAGGTACTATAGGATACACGGTAACTAGTGCCTTTAGTTCTTTGCAAACTATTATAGTTAACATAGAAGGATATGGTTCTCCGGATTACCAATTCAGTTTAGATGACGGACCACGACAAACCAGTAATGTTTTTGAAAATGTTAGTTTGGGCACACACGTAATCCATGTTTGGGATGGCAAAGGTGATATAGCTTACAGTTGTGAGGAGCTAGTTATTCCAGATGTAAAAATCATAGACTATCCACATTACTTCACTCCGAATGGAGATGGCATACACGACACTTGGAATATTGTTGGATTAGACGATTCCGCAAAAATATTGATCTTTGACCGTTATGGTAAACTACTGAAACAAATCAGTCCAACAGGATCTGGTTGGGATGGGACTTATAACGGAAGTCAAATGCCCTCAGACGACTACTGGTTTACCGTAGATTATGTTGAAGAAAATGGAATGATGAGACAATTTAAAGCGCATTTTGCGATGAAGCGATAAAAATTAAATTATAAATTAAAGCCCTTATAATTGAACTGCCCCAAAAAAGTTAGATACTATTTTGGGGCATTTTTATGGAAATAAAAATCAAATATGATTATGTATTTAAGTTTTTATGCTAAAAATTTAGACTGAAGCTCTGAAGCAGGAATCATACAACTGTCTTTTTTTCCAAACCATTTATACCTTTTTCTGGCGATATAATCATAGATAAAATTCAAAACTGATTTTGGCAAAATAGAAAAAACAAGAAAAAATCTATAGGCAGAATTTAATTCCTTCAAAATTTTGAACGCTGCTTCGTTTTTAATAAAATAGGCGATACCCGGTTCATATAAAACAATACTATCAACTTTTGAAATATCAATTCCAATATGGTCAATAATCTGTTGTCCTAGTTCTGATTGTAGAGGGATGAATCGGCAACTGTCTTTTTTATCATGCTTTATAATAAATTGAACTGATGAATTACAAAGATTACAAACCCCATCAAAAAGAATAATTTTTTTACCTTTTGGTAAATCTGAAATTTCCATGTTTATAATTTTGCTTGAACGTATTCAAGTTGCTCCAAGTTAACTTTAGAAGTAAAAACACCATAATTCACTATTGCTTTGTTTTTTTCAATTTTATCAATAGTTCCTATGGCTTTACCATCAAACATACGAACTCTGTCGCCAACTTTAAGAGCAACTTTAGGTTTTTCAATTGTGATAGTTTTTAATTTATTTTGTTTCTTCTCAGCTCGAATTTCGTCTACTTTGACTTTGACTTCTTCGATAACTATTTTTTTTATAATTTCTTTTTCCTTTGTTTCTTTTGCTGTAGCTTTTTTTCGTTTGGAATTTTCTACTTCTACAATCTTCAAAAACTCACCAATTAATACTTTTTTGTCTTTATTGTTAAAATACTTTTCTGAAATATCATCTATTTTTTGTCCCATGTAAATCAAGCGCTGATTGGCATCATACAATTCTTGATATCGTTCCAATTTTTGTTGGATTTTAGAGTTTATGGTTTCCATTTTTTTGCTTTCTTCGCGAGTCTTAGTTTCTTCTTCTTTTAAATTTTTTGATGTTTTCTCTAGCTTGGAGCGCTCTTTTTGTAGGGTTGCAATAGTTTTGTCAAATCGAACCTTTCCACCTTCAATTTTCTTTTTTGCTCTATTGATTAAACCAAATGGAATTCCGTTCTTTTGCGCTACTTCAAAGGTAAAAGAACTTCCTGCTTGACCTAAAATTAATTTATACATAGGCTCTAATGATTTTTCATCAAAAAGCATATTGGCGTTAGATGCAAAAGGCAATTCGTTAGCCAAAATTTTTAAATTAGAATAATGGGTTGTAATAATTCCGAATGCTTCTCTATGATAAAATTCTTCTAAAAAAATTTCTGCCAAAGCTCCCCCTAATTCTGGATCAGAACCAGTTCCGAATTCATCAATCAGAAATAAGGTTTTACTATTACATTTTTTTAGGAAATAGTTCATGTTTTTTAAACGATAGCTGTATGTACTCAAATGATTTTCAATCGATTGATTGTCTCCAATATCAGTCAAAATTTTATCAAATAAAAACGTTTTACTACGCTCGTGAACCGGAATAAGGATTCCACATTGTAACATTAACTGAAGTAATCCAACTGTTTTTAGCGATATGGTTTTTCCACCGGCATTTGGTCCGGAGATAACAATTATTCTACTATCACTATTTAATTCAATGGTTTGAGGAAATGTTATTTCTTTCTTTTCCAAATTGCTTAAAAACAAAATAGGATGGAAGGCATCTCTGAAATACAATTCTTTTTCAGTTGAAATAGTTGGTAAAATGGCGTTGATTTTTTTGGCGTATTTCGCTTTCGCCCCAATAACATCAATATCACTCAGAAACTCCTGATATTGTTTTAAGAGTACTAAAAATGGACGAATATCGTTAGATAGATTCTTTAGAATTCTGGTGATTTCTTCGCGTTCTTCATATTCTAAATTACTTAATTCTCTAGAATATCGTAAAGTTGCTTCGGGTTCAATATAGGCAATGCTTCCTGTTTTAGAACTACCCATAATAGAACCTTTTACTTTTCGACGATACATAGCTAAAACCGCTAAAACTCTTCTATTTTGAACAAAGCTTTCTTTGATTTCATCTAAGTAACCTAAGGAATTGTATTGCGTCATAGCTTGTCCAAAACTTTGGTTCACTTTGCCGCGAACCAAATTCATATCCCTACGAATGTTTATTAAATCGGGCGAGGCATTGTCTTTAATTTCACCATATTTATCAATAACTTCATCTATTTTTTGAATGATAAATTTGGTATATTCTACTTTTGCTGCTTTCTCGTTAAGCTTTGGATAATAATCATGGAATTTCTTAAAGAATAATAGTAGTCCATTTACCGTTTCTGAAAGCAAGGCTATTTTTCTGAAACTGCCTACTTCCAGGAAACTATCTTCAATGGCTAGAAATTTTATATCGTTGGTCAAATTATCAAAGCCGTGATTGGGAATTGCATTGTTATTGAAAAAAGAAGACAAGTATTCAGAGGTTTGTAACAAGGTATTCATCAAGGTTTCCTTATCCTTGAAAGGAATAATTTCTAATGCTTTTTGTTTTCCTATTTCAGTATTACATCGCTCTGAAATGGTTTGCAAAACCGTATTAAATTCTAAATCTTGTAATGTTTTATCGTTTATGGATATCATAAAGTTGTAAAGTGTATTTCATCAGTTTTCCATAAAAATGGCTCGTGTCAAAGTTACAAAGTTTTAAAGTACATATATTTGCAAAAAAAATAATGTTATTCAAAATTAATCCGTCTTGGCATGAGGAACTTAGTGCCGAGTTTGAAAAACCATATTTTCAAAAGCTTATAGAGTTTATTAAATTCGAATATGCAACACAAAAATGCTTTCCTTTATTTAATGAAATCTTTGCAGCATTTGACCATTGTCCATTTGATAAAGTAAAAATTGTAATTATAGGACAAGATCCTTATCATGGTTTAGGGCAAGCCAATGGTTTATGCTTTTCAGTTAATGACGATATAAATTTTCCTCCGTCTCTAATTAATATTTTTAAAGAAATCCAATCAGATTTAGGATTGCCAATTCCAATTTCGGGAAACCTAGAACGTTGGGCAGACCAAGGTGTTTTGTTACTTAATGCAACTCTAACAGTTAGAGAAAGTGAAGCTGGAAGTCATCAAAATAAAGGTTGGGAAACATTTACCAATTCGGTTATTCAGAAAATATCTGATAAAAAAGAAAATGTTGTTTTTCTTCTTTGGGGTGGATTTGCCCAAAAAAAAGGCACCAAAATTGACCGAACAAAACATCGTGTTTTTGAAACAGGACATCCATCTCCATTAAGTGCCAATAGAGGCTTTTGGTTTGGAAATAAACACTTTAGTAAAACTAATGCTTACCTAAAAAGTTTAGGAAAAGAACCTATAGAGTGGTAGGTTTAATCTACTGTAAAGTGATAATGACCATTGCCATCAATTCCGGTAACTACAGAGTTTATATCTAAAATAAAACGAGTAGCCGGATTGATAGAACGTAACTCTACGCTCGTAGCTAAAACTAGCTTTTGTATAAACGATGGCGGATAAAACATCAACACGAAATTCATTTTTTTGTTGGAAAGCACCGTGTTTTCTTGTGCATGTGAAGCCAATGAAAATTGGAGGAATAGACAAAATAATTTTTCATTATAGGACGTTTTATTTAGAAAAGAAGAAAATAAAAATAAAATTAGTAATTTAGGATTTGCTTCGCCAGTTCGCTATCGCTCGGGTGGGATTTAGGAATTAATCCAATGTCAGTGCCCCAAGAATTTCTTCATTCATAAACGGTCCGCCAGGATATTTCGCTGTATAATCAAGATTAAGCCAAATATTTCCCCGTTCATCAATGTGATAATTGATTGGTTTTCCTTTGCTTTCCATTGGAAAAAGCACTTTTTTTATGGTATAATTAATATGTTCCAAATCTTTTATGGTCCCAATTAGCAATTCCGGATAAATATGTCCTTTGGTATGAATTAGTCGCATTGTACCACCAATAGATTTAATGCAAGCAGCCATAAATATGGAATGATCATCGCAATCACCCGAAAGATATTTAACAGATTCGGTGGCTTTGGCAATATAATCATGACCTTTGGGGTCGCTAACGTAATTCCAACGGCTATTTATTTCTTTAAAAATTGCAAATGATTGAATAATAGTCCAATTTTCATAGTAACCTTTTACGTGCTTGAAATGCTTGTTGATTGCCATGATTGCAAAGTCTCTTATCTTGGGATTTTGATATTCAACAGCAGATAAAATTTTAGATTTATTCGGGAACGGTAAAAGTTTTGAAATAATAATATCTTGTGGATATGGGTCATCATTCATAGTATATATCATAGAGCGGTAATCTTCAAAAATACTTTCAAAACCATATTTACCTGATAAACTTCCAAAAATTAGCATTATGAAATATAAAATTACCGAAATCAATGTTACTCTTCGCAATGCTCTCAATAGAAATTGAATGATAACTAGTATTAAAATAAATAATATTATTCTATCAATATGATATGTCCAATCTAAAGAAATCAGATTATGATGAGCGATGATAAATATGGGAATAGTAATGAGGATATTCAGAACAAAAATGATAATCAAATCCCAAGGACTTTTAATTCTGAATTTTTCTTTCAGTTTTTGATAAGTAAGATTTCTTAGTTTTATCATATTGCCAATGGCAAAAGCTATACTGCTTTCACTATTTCAGCAAAAGTACCTTTTTTATCGATAATTTTTAGGTCAAACAATTGATTTTGAATTTTGTTTAACACTTTTTCTTCTAACGGTTTTTGTGACCATTTGGTAAGTGATAACCATTCCTGGATATCTTCTAATTTTTGATGGTATTTTGAAGCCAAAGTCCTGTCTATACTAGGAATATCTTTGAATTCTATGGTGGTATTGTTTATCGTTTCTAATAGTAGCGCTATTGTTTGTTTGTTAGCTTCCAAAAATTCATTTCTTACAGCAATTACAAAGCAGGGCCAAGGTGTTGGACAGTCGGCAACGCGACGAAAAATTTCTTTATCCACAAAAGGTTTTGTCATAAATCGTTCCCACATAAAGTAATCGGCTGTACCTTCTGTTAAAGCTTCAACAGCGCCATCAATAGTGTTTACTATTTCAAATTGCAATTCATCTGAATTCCAATTTTGATTTTGAGCATTAACATAAGCCATTAAATGAGACCCTGAACCATATCGAGAAATAGCCACTTTTGTATTTTCTAAATCGGCTAATAAATTGTATTTTGAATTAGCGGCAACGTGAATACCCCATATCAAAGGGCTTTCAACATAAACCTGTACAATAGAGCAATCGTTTCCTGCAGCTATATCTTTCACAATACCTTCCGTTAAAATAACTGCAATATCGGTTTCGTTATCGCGAAGCATTTGGCACATTTTGCCAGTACCTTCAGCTATATCTGTCCATTGCAAATCAATACCGATTTCATCAAACTCACCATTTTCAATACATAATTGCCATGGGAGGTTGAAATGTTCGGGAACGCCTACTATTTTTATGGGTTTCATATTTATCATTTTAAGAGAATAGAAAATAGAACATAGATAATAGATTATTTTGTTTTCAGATTCTATTTTCTATGTTCTATGCTCTTTTTTATTTTCTCTAATCCGCTAATTTATCTAAAGCATACTGAATCAAAGCATCAACGGCTGTATAAGGATCGTCACTAAAAGTTCCGTTGGCACGATTGGCAATGATTGCATTTAATGACAAGCAGTTATGACCCAAAAGTTTGCCTAAACCATAAATTGCAGAAGTTTCCATTTCAAGATTTGCCATTCGCATATCGCCAAATTTGAAGTTATCCATTTTACTATTCAACTTAGGATCCTGAATTGCCAAGCGTAAAACTCTTCCCTGTGGACCATAAAAGCCACCAGCAGTTCCGGTAATTCCTTTGTGTATTAGGTTACTATTAAATTTGTTTTTTAGGGTTTCCGAGCATCTAATGATATATGGTTTACCTTTTCTCAAATCCCAATTAGTATGTTTTACGAAAGCATCTTCCATAGCTGTTTCGCATATACCATCAATCACATAAGAGCGAAGCATGTTGTCAAGACCTAGTCCATATTCACCCATCACAAAGCTATCTACAGGAATATCTTCCTGTAAAGAACCTGAAGTTCCGATACGAACAATGTTTAAAGAAGTTAAATTCTCTTTAGGCATGCGTGTTTTCAAATCGATATTAACCAAAGCGTCCAATTCATTTATGGCTATATCAATATTATCAGGACCAATTCCGGTTGACATTACGGTGATTTTTTTGCCTTTGTAATAGCCTGTTTGGGTTTTGAACTCCCGTTTTTGAGTAGAAAATTCTATGCGGTCAAAAAACTGAGTTATTTTTTCAACTCTGTTTTGATCACCCACAAAGATGATATCGTGTGCAATATGTTCAGGTTTCAGATTTAGGTGATAAACACTTCCATCTGGGTTTAATATTAGTTCTGAAGATTTGATCATTTTATTTGTTTTGATTAACCGCAAAGTTCGCTTAGATTTACGCAAAGTTTGCTGAATTTATTATTAGTTTATATGTTTATTTTTTTTCTGCTAACTGTTACTGCGACTTATAACTTTCTCAACCTCCAACACGCTTTACTTTAAAGCCTTTATCTTTTAACAGATTCATTATTTTATCTCGGTAATCTCCTTGAATTATAATAGCGCTATCTTTAAAAGTGCCACCGACACTGAGTTTGGTTTTAAGCTCTTTGGCTAATTGTTTAAAATCTTCGTCGCTCCCTTCATAACCTTCAATGATAGTGGTGGCTTTTCCTTTTCGTCTTTCGTACTTACAAATCATTGGTTCTTTTTGGATGAAAAGAATTTGTTCATGGACTGTAACTGCTTCAGGTTCATTTGAAGGTTGATGCTCAGGAAATAGTTTTTTTAACTGCTCTTGTAAATCCATATTGTTCTGATAATACTAAAAGTAAAAATCCAAACGTCAATAGGAATTGAGGCTTGGAAAATACAATTTCAAAGGTATAGATTTATTTTTTGATTACGTCAAATTCTATCAATCTTTCCTATCTTTTATGATATACGCTCTGGTAATAGAATCCAGTTTTGGAAAAAGGCTTAAGTATTTTTTTCGGTCGGCACTCAATGAATCGTAAACATCCATAGTTTTATTGCCGTATTCAGAGTATAATTTTTCTACTACATTAATGCCATTGGTCACATAGCCCAATACAGGATAACCCCTTACACCCTCAGGAGATACTGTATCTAACCTCACATTGTCTTTAAGATTTATAAACAAATCATTACCGCGTGTTTCCTTTCCTGCTCTTGCAAAGCTTACATAACCCTTCAGATTACTTTTAAGCACCGGTTCATCGGCTACTTTAAATTTATCCCATTTCTTGGTGATGGTTGTATCTATATTTCCGAATTGCACCACAAAATTAGGGACAACTCTGTAAAAAAGCTGATGGTCATAAAAGTGATGTTTCAAGAGTTGGTGCAAACGGTCAGCAGCTTTTGGAGACCAGGAACGGGTTATCCGAATATCAAAATTTCCTTTAGAGGTTTCAAAACGAGCTGTATAAATTGGTGGTGCTTTTTTCTTTGTCCATTCAGGATCAAAGGTTGACTTACTGCAGCAAATTAAAAGGATGGCTGCGATACTAATTAGGACATATTTCATTAGGTTGGTTTAAGGTGAAATTATTTTACAGATTCGGTTTAGAAATACTATAATATTTTCTTTGCATAAAAAAGTTTGGATTATCTGTAACAATATTAAAAATTTATTGTTGAATAATTACTATTACAATCTTAATCGTTTTCATATTTTTGCAGTGCTTTAAATAAAACTACATGAATTTCGATAGAAAAGAATTGTCCACTATACAATTATTGGACTTATATAAAAGGTTACTAAAGCCAAGACTGATTGAAGAAAAAATGCTTATACTTTTACGTCAAGGTAAAGTATCCAAATGGTTTTCGGGAATTGGACAGGAAGCGATCTCTGTTGGTATAACAGCTGCTTTGGATAAAGACGAGTATATTTTACCAATGCATCGAAATTTAGGTGTTTTTACTGGAAGAGATATTCCGTTACATCGTTTGTTTTCTCAATGGCAAGGAAAAGCAACAGGGTTTACAAAAGGAAGAGACCGAAGTTTCCACTTTGGAACGCAAGAGTTCAATATAATTGGAATGATATCTCACTTGGGGCCACAATTAGGTGTTGCTGATGGGATAGCTTTGGCTAATAGATTAAAAAAGAACGGTAAAGTCACGGTAGTTTTTACCGGAGAAGGTGCAACTTCTGAAGGTGATTTTCATGAAGCACTGAATATTGCAGCTGTTTGGGACTTACCAGTTTTGTTTGTGATTGAAAATAATGGCTACGGATTATCAACACCAACCAATGAGCAATATCGTTGTGAAAACCTGGCTGATAAAGGTATTGGTTACGGTATGGAAAGTCACATTATTGATGGTAATAACATACTAGAAGTTTATACAAAAATAACTGAACTGAAAGCATCTTTGGCTGAAAATCCAAGACCTGTATTGTTGGAGTTTAAAACATTTAGAATGCGAGGTCATGAAGAGGCGAGTGGAACAAAATACGTTCCGCAGGAGCTGATGGATATGTGGGCCATAAAAGACCCAATTTCAAACTATAAACAATGGTTGAATCAAATTAGTGTGCTATCAGAAGATGAAGATGAGAAGATAACCAAAGCCATTAAGAAAGAAATTGATGAGCATTGGGCTATTACGCAAGCAGAACCGGAAGTAACCGCTAACCTAGAAGAAGAATTAGGTGACGTTTATAAACCATATGATTTTGAAGTTTTTAGTCATTCAGATATAGTTGAGAATATCAGGGTGGTTGATGCGATTTCGAATGCCTTACGCCAATCAATGAAACGTCATGACAACTTGGTTATCATGGGACAAGACATCGCTGAATATGGAGGTGCTTTTAAAATCACTGATGGTTTTGTAGCTCAATTTGGGAAAGAAAGAGTTCGTAATACACCAATTTGCGAAAGCGCTGTAATTTCAGCAGGAATGGGATTGTCTATCAATGGTCATAAAGCGGTTGTTGAAATGCAGTTTGCTGATTTTGTGTCCACAGGATTTAATCCAATTGTGAATTTATTAGCAAAACAACATTACCGATGGAACGAAAAAGCTGATGTAGTAGTGCGCATGCCTTGTGGCGGTGGTACACAGGCTGGACCTTTTCACTCACAGACCAATGAGGCTTGGTTTACCAAAACTCCAGGCTTAAAAGTAGTATATCCTGCATTTCCTTATGATATAAAAGGATTATTGAATACTGCTATTAACGATCCTAACCCTGTGATGTTCTTTGAGCACAAACAATTATATCGTTCAGTATACCAAGATGTCCCAACAGATTATTATACTATACCATTTGGAAAAGCAGCTTTAGTCAAAGAAGGAACTCAAGTAACCATTATTTCGTTTGGAGCTGGAGTTCACTGGGCATTAGAAACCTTAGATAAACATCCTGAAATTAGTGCTGATTTGTTGGATTTGAGAACCTTACAACCATTAGATACTGAAGCTATTTTTGCCTCGGTAAAGAAAACTAATAAAGTAATTATTCTTCAAGAAGATACACTTTTTGGTGGTGTGGCCAGCGATATTTCGGCAATGATTATGGAGCAGTGTTTTGAGTATTTGGATGCTCCAGTGAGAAGAGTTGGTAGTTTAGAAAGTGCTATCCCTTTTGTGAAAGCATTAGAAGATCAGTATTTACCAAAAGAGCGGTTTGATAAAGAGTTGATTGAGCTATTGGCTTATTAGATAAATAAAGCTTCACTAATTAGCGTTTTTTTATTTCTTATTTTTATTTATATGCTTTTCCAATCGTTCCTGAATAATTTGCAACGGAGAAGCTATTGCATTAATATATTGAAAATTTCCGTCACGTTGGTTATTTATAGATAACTGTATAGGACAAGCTTCGCTTTGAACTGCATTGACCTTAAAAATATTTCTTTTAGAATCATAAACTACATAAGGCGCACCTGAAGAACCAAATCTGAAGTAGCCTTTAATTAAATAACGTAATCCTTCGAGAGTATAGTTACCGCCAATACTTTCTTGAAAAATGGCAAAATGTTCTGTAAAACCTTCTATTTGGGCTTTATTTAGGAGCTTTCCAATTTCGCTGGTAGGAGAACTTTGCAGGCAGTAATAGTTTTCCTGATTATCGTTTAAGATATTATAATCTATTTCAAGACTTGGTATAGCATCAATAATAGCTTGTGGTGTATTTACAATTTTGTATAAAGCAATATCTTCATTAAAAAAAGCTTCAACCAAAGCTACTTCTACTAAAAAAGTATGACGATTAATACTTCGCTCTGCAAAAGATGTTGCTTCATTAAAATGTGCTGTCAATACAGCGGTATTATAAAAAAGATTGTCTTTGAATTGAACAACCAAAAAGGGTTTGCAAATAGTACGTTCCGTCAATGTTATCCATCGTGTATCAAAATTAATTTGCCTAAGTGTGTCGATTATAACTTGAAAATCATTCGGATTAGTAGAACTCCAATATCTTTTTCCAGTTGAAATGTCTAATGGATAACAAGCTTCAAATAGTTGAGCTTGCTCAGCATTTAGATAAGGGAATATATCCGTTAAATAAATACCATTATCTATAGATTTGAAATGTTTAGCTTCTGTTTTAAGATTATGTGCTACTGATAGTATATAACCATTACCTATATGAAACGCACAAATATTATTATCAAAATGCCTTCTATTTAGATCGTTGCTGTTTTGTACCCACATAATTCTAAATAGAGGAGAAGTCTGCTCGTGCGTTAATTCTAATTTTTTTTGAAGCATATTGTTTTGGTACTTAGATGTGGCAAGAATTGATGTTTATGCAATTTCAAAGATAACAAAGTAAACAATCAATTATAAACTGTTAATTTTCAAATTAATAATTTAGTTTGACTAAACTCTACTAGCAAAAATAACTCTATTTAATAAGTAGATTAGATATTTCTATTATCATAAAATGTTTCGACCCGAAAAGTGATATAATTATTTATGAATATTTATAACTTTATTTAAAAATGTTCATATCTTCATTATAAACAGGACTTTCTATACCTAAAAAATTCAAAACACTATGAAAGACATGGTTCTGGGATACTATTTTATTAGGCTTTAGTTGTTTTGAACCATCGGAAACCCATACTATAAAAGGGATTTCATATTGCTCTTTGGGAGCTATACTCATAGGTAATCCATGCATATATAGATTTTTTTCTCCTAAAGATTCTCCATGATCAGAGACAAAAATCATGGTACTCTTAAACTCTTTTAATTGTTTTAAATCTTGAATTACCTTGGATAAAATATAATCTGTGTAAACAACAGTATTGTCGTAAGCGTTGATTAGCTCTGTTTGAGAACATTTTCCTAATTCAACACTATTACAAACAGGTTTGAAAGTCTCAAATTGTGGCGGATATTTTTTACTATAGGTAGGTCCATGACTCATACTGGTGTGAAGTACAATCAATACTTTATTCTTTTTACTAGCTAGTATTTGTTCATTTAATCCACTCAAAAGAATTTCGTCATATTCACATAGTTCTCCTTTGCAATTGGCCTTTAAATCCTCTCTTTTTTGATAATTTTTTATATGAACCGGTGGTTCTCCCCAGTTAGATGTTCTCCAAATAACATCTACATTATTTCTATATAAATAATTAGGTAAGATTTCATATAAATCATTAGTGTCTTTATATTCTAAAATTGATTTAACCCCTGCTGTAGTATAGGTGGCTGAAGAGTTTGCCTCAAAATGAAATACATTAGGTGTTTTGGAAAGAAGTGGATTCGTGTTTTTTTGGTACCCATATAAAGAAAAATTTTGGCTTCTTGCAGATTCCCCTATAATCAATACTACAACTGATTTTTGGTTGTCCTTTATGGTTGCATTGGGTAATAAAATTTCCTTTTTATTTTTTTGATATTGATGCGTGTAAAAAAGTGAAATATTTACCGTGTAAGACCAGGGCATCGCAAGTCCTCCTAATGTTTTTGAATTTTTATCAATCCAAAGAACATTGGTAGCATTCACAAATACTATCATTAAAATAAATAAAAGGGTGAGCGAAGTGGTGGTTAAAAACTTTTTCCATGTTACCGTTATTATTTTAACTTTAATGATATAAATACTTGGAATAACTCCAAGTAAAATAATGTATACTATTAGTTTTATGGAAAAAAAACTGCTGGCCTCTTCATATTTGGTATTGAATACATTACCAATCATACTTTCATCGATGATAACACTATAAGTATTGATAAAGTAAACAGCAATGGCGTTAATCATAAAAAATAAGACCAATAAAAATTTTCCAACATAACGGGAGAGAGAGAAAATGAGATAAAAAACAAAAGCATTTAAAACCAACATTAGTAGCATTAAACTAAAAATAAGTAAAATACCGTTTCCACTTTTATAATCAATGTTATTAATGACAAATTTGTAAAATGGAAGATGAAAGAATAAAAAATTAAGCAAACTCATTGCTAAAACAAAATGAGTTATTTTTAAATTATTTTTTAACATAAACAGTAATAATTTTATATAATGAA